>CAZHLC010000818.1:0-2377 GCA_964532545.1 uncultured Leptospiraceae bacterium
CCTTACGTAATTTGCCAAGCCCTTCTTCAAGTGAAACAGAGTTGATGTCATCGAGAAACTGTTGTTTGATGTGAAACGATCTTCCGCCGATATTTATCTCTGCCTCGCCTTCTTTACGTACCTTTTCGATATCTTTACCGAGGTGTTTTGAAACATGTGCGACATTGTAAGGGGCCCCAACGACAGCGATCGCTTTGACTGAAGGTATATCGCGGGCTGCATGTAATACAGCTGCTCCCCCAAGCGAGTGGCCCACCAGAATCTGTGGGGCGTCGTATGTTTTTTCAAGATAAGCTGCGGCAGATACCAGATCAGCAACATTGGTTGAGAAGTTGGTATCGGCAAAATCGCCCTGGCTTCGGCCAAGGCCTGTAAAATCAAAAGATAATACAGCGATACGCGAAAGAACCAGAGCCTGGCTTATGTTTCTGACAGCGTGGAAGTTTTTGTTACAGGTGAAACAGTGTGCGAATATTGCAAAGGCTTCGGGTTTGCCACCCGGGGGCAGCCACAGCCTGCCTGACAGGTTTAGGCCTTCGTTGTTTTTGAAGCTTATATCTATTTCTTGCATAATCAGGCTGAATTGTTTTCTTTTTTACTCAGTTTGGCCCGCATTTTTTTACGCCGGTCAATTTTAATATCGCAGGCTTTGACGTAATACCTCGCAACTTCATCGTGCTCGTTGACAAAGAGCACATTTTCAAAATTGCTTTTGGCTTCTTTAAGTTTGCCATCATAGAACTCAGCGATGGCGATTTCAAAAAAAGATTTTGTGTTAATAAACTTCTTTCGAAGGTCTTCATCATAGGCATCAAGTATTTCAAATACTGAGATACGTTCTTTTTTACCTTTAACTTTGACCCTGCCAAGAAACCTATAGTTATACTCGCCGGGATCTGATAGATTATAGAAAGTTTCGCTACTTGTGGCAACTTTTGCACCGAGGGTTTTGGTGAGAGCTTCGATGCGTGAGGCAAGATTGACCGCATCAGAGATTACAGTGCTAGACCAGCGGTCTTTGTCACCAATGATTCCCATCATTAACTCGCCTGTATGCAGCCCCACACCAATCTGCAGAGATTGATAGCCCTGGTTATTGCGATTTTTGTTGTATTGTTTTAATACACCCTGCATGGCGATAGCCGCTTCTATGGCATTCTCTGTGCTTTCAGGGAACAGAGCCATAACACCATCGCCGATGTATTTATCAATAAAGCCATGATTTTCGTGAATAATCGGCGTGATTCGTGAAAGATAAGAATTAATGAAATTAAAGTTTTCTTCAGGCGACATCGTTTCAGATAGCGGAGTGAAGTTGCGAATGTCTGCGAACATAATGGTCATGGCCCGCTGGTAATGGTCTTTGAAATGAACATCAGTTATTGATGATTTACCCAGAGCCTGAATGAACTGAACTGGCACAAACTTGCTGTAAACTTCGTTGGTTGTTTTCAGTTCACTGGTGAGCTTTTCGACATCAACCAGGGCCTTGCTGAATCTGATTTTTAAGACATAGGCCTGGGCAAAGATAAAAAGGTACAGGCCAAACGTGCTCAACGTGAAAGTATTTATCACAGAATAACGATTCAGCAGGTCGTTGATTACGGTGATTGAAAAAACGATAAAGCCGGCCAGAATTGATTTAGCTCCCTGAGTGCCGGCCATTACAGCTCTGACATAGGCATAGATCAAGAAGCCAATAACAGCCACGAGTATAATTTGAAATACGACTCTACTATATACAAAGACGTATGGTGGGCTTACCAGTACGAACGCCGCAAGTGCGGCCATTGTATAAAGCAGGTAATTAGCATATTTTCGTGGTACCTGGCTGGGATACAGGTGGCTTGAGAACATTACAAACATGGGTACGGCCAGGTAAGTAACGATGTACTCAAGCTTAAGTAGCACGCCGGCAGTCATAAAGGGCAGGTGGCTTAAAATCAATTCACCGGTAGTCAGGGTTCGAATGCCAAGAAACAGACAGAGCAGGCTGAAGAAAAGAGCAGCTAATTCTTCGCGATTATTGAGATAAAGCGAAAGGTGATAGGCGAATACAATGAGAATTCCCCCCAGTAAAAAAAAGGCAAGAGCGAGTCGGCTAGACTGGCTGCGCCTGATACGAACATGGTTGCTCAGGTGCATATTGTTCCACAAGCCGGGGCGCAGTGTATGAAAATTGGCAATGTGAAAAACCAGGTCGAGCTTTTTGCCGGTTATTTCTGGCAGAAAAACATAGGTTGGCTGCAGAAAGGGTTTTGTGCCTTCTCTGGTCGCAGCCGGTTTACCCCGCTGAGCAACCAGTTTGCCATTCGCATAGAGAGGATATGCAGAGCTGACCGTCGGAATTCGCAGTGCAGGCAGTTTTAAATCAGGG
>CAZHLC010000819.1:0-2371 GCA_964532545.1 uncultured Leptospiraceae bacterium
ACCTGGGACCAATGGATTATGAGTCCACTGCTCTAACCAACTGAGCTATAGGCCCTAATATCATCTCAGGTCTATGTTCATTTGGCCACTGCTCTACCAAAGCGACACGATGTTACGAGCTTTTCGCCGCCACGGAAGGCGATGGCGAAAAGTCTGCCTACAGTAGAGCCGCAGACTTGCTATAGACCCTGATTTTTCTCAGAAAAGGTGTTTCTCGTCACAAAGATAGCCTGTCAATTGCAATTGAAGTGCAGTTAGCCATGAATTTTTGAAAGAAATAGGCTAGAACTTGTTATATTGTTATTGAGGGTGGGGTTCATGCAAAGGGTTGTTATTAGTATATTGATTCTGTTTTTACATCACTGCGCTTTTGAGGGTAACGCAAATAGCGACGAGAACACTGAGCAGCTTGAAAAACAGCAGATCATTGCTGCCTTAGAAGTAAAAGAGCAGCAGATCAAAGAAATGGTGGCTGATCAGAGCTGCCAAACAGACCGCGATTGTGACAGCATGGGCTTTGGCGCAAAGATCTGTGGTGGCTATTCGGGTTATTTTGTTTACTCGACGATCAAGACCAATACGAATTCACTTCAGGCTGAACGCGATGAACATTTTAAACTTGGTAAGAGGCTTAATGAGCTAAGCCCTGGCATTGTTGGCCCCTGTGACTGGGCCGTTGAACCAGAAGCCAGCTGTGCAGCACAGGTGTGTACATGCTCTGGCCATTACTGTCTCACCCTATGAGGGTTGAGCCCGTCTCAATCAAACTCGTACTTCACCCCGGTCAACTCTTCAGACACCTGCCATAGCTGGGCCGCCACGTCTTCGCGCTTGGCGTAGTCGTTGGTGCCAACCTTTACTGGCGGGCCAATGGCCTCAAACAGGTCGCGGGGGCCGTAGTAGTCGCCGCCTGCAGCTTCGGGGTCGGTGGCGGCCCGCACTGTGGGCAGTGAGCCATCGTAGGCGCTCTGAGTGACCAGGCCCTGCATGCGGTCGGTCAGCTGGGCCAGCAGCGATTGGCCGTGGCCTTCGATACCACTGGTGGCCAGGTTGGTGCTCGACATACCGGGGTGTGCAGCTATCGGCATAAGGTTAACACTGGCTTTCTGGGCCAGGCGGTTCAGCTCGAAGATGTAGAGTAGGTTGGCCATCTTCGACTGGCCATATGAGGCAAACATGTTGTAACCTTTTTCTAATTGCAGATCATCAAAGTGAATGTAGCCAAAACGATGTGCTATGCTGGCTATAGCAACGATTCTGGGTGAGTCGGCTTTCAGCAGCGAACCCAGCAGGTGACCGCCCAGGGCGAAGTGACCCAGATGGTTTGTTCCGAAATGCAGTTCAAAGCCATCGGCCGTGGTTTTGCGTGGGTGCCAGGCAACCCCGCCATTGTTTATGAGTATGTCGAGTTTGTCGTACTTGCTTTTAAAGGCATTGGCAGCTGCCTTTACCGAGGCCAGGCTGGCTAGATCAAGTTGAATGAAGTCTGTTTTTGCATTGGGTACCTCGCTTCGTACGTGCTCGAGAGCTTTGTTCGCCTTATCAGGGTTGCGACTGGCCATGATCATGGTGGCACCCCTTGCCCCTAGAATCTTAAAGGCCTCAAGGCCAATGCCGCTATTGGCGCCGGTGATTAAAATTGTTTTGCCGGTGAGATCACCGATGCTGTTTACCTTCCATTGCATGGAGGGATAATTCATGGTGCCAAAGTGGGCTGCCCATGATTTTTTAGGCTGTGTTTTCGGTTTACTGTAACCTGGCATACCGAAAAATATCCCCATGATAGATAAGTTGAGTGAGCGCCTGGGCGGGCCCCGTATTGTTTTCAGTTTGCTGGTATTGTATCTGTTGAACCAGCTGGCCATTGGCCTGGTACTGGCTGAAGCCCGTGATGATATTTTGCCCCTGCAGCTGGCCTTTACTCTTGAGAACTATCAGGCCATCGTGTCAACCTGGTCGGCCGAACAGGGCCAGAGTTTTGTGCGGCACTTTTATTTAGACTTTTATCACCCTTTTCTCTATGCTTTTTTTCTTTTTTCGGCTCTTTCATATTTCAAAAGCCGGGGTAAGTTTGAACAGAGATGGTTTCTGCTATTGCCCTTTGTGGCAGGTTTTCTTGATTTAACAGAAAATGTGCTGCATCTAACCATGCACCTGCAAAGTTTACCCACCAATTCTGCTACGGTGTTTTTGTCTTCATTGGCTGCCTCGGTAAAGTGGACCCTGGCTGGTGCCTCGGTTTTGCTGGTAGCCTATTACCTGTTTAAACCGGCCAGAAAAGAAGAAGAACAGCTTATCGCTTAACTACATACTTCTGTAAAAAGTCAGTCAGGGGCTGTTTGATCGAGGCATAAGAGTCGTCTTCAGTCTC
>CAZHLC010000820.1:0-2371 GCA_964532545.1 uncultured Leptospiraceae bacterium
TTACCTAGGTCTTTGTACGAGTGGTTGCGAAAAAAATGCCATTCGGGCAAGGGTTTTTGACGGGGATTGTAAAAGCTTTTTTTGGTAGTGGAGTGAGGAGAGAAGGTGAGTTTTAGGTTGAGGTCTCAGCAAGGATTTTTCAGGGGAGCACGTGTAATAGCCAAAAAGGTATTATTTTGTGACGTCTTGGTAATAAGATGTTATGTTCTGAGTCCCCAAAGTGTCTGGGGTAGGCTCAGGCCGGTGGGATACAGCACTGCTTCTGACTACAGAAGTGCCCACCGGCCCGGCCGACTTTTTATTAAGGTGCAAGACTAGCGAGAAGAAGGAGAGATACCAAATGGAAAAGCCAGAACCAGATGAAGGTATGAGTATAGATGTTGAGCAAGAGATGGAAGTTCTTATTGAAGACTTTGAAAGTAGAAGGCTGATGAGATCAAGAATCGACTGGTGGCACCTTGGTGCTGCTAACTTCATCAGAGATAATGAATTACAAGCTGAGTTCTTTCGTTGGGTAGCAGAAAGGACTGAACCTGTTGATCTATTGCCAGCCGAGCAGGCTTTGCCATCAAGCTTACTGCCCGTTGCTCAGGATCTTGGTGGTATGCATGGGGCCCAGATAATGTGCAACATGAAAGACAGCCAAGACAGCTACTACGTAGAAGGTTTTTGCTACTTGGCTTTTGTGGACAACTTGTCAATGACTGGCTTCAATCTCAATAATGTTGGGTATTATGCGATAGGCACCTCACTCTTTGAAGATGATAATATTCACGGGCCATATTATGCCTACTTGCATTTAAATAAGGAAGAGCTCAAACAGCTGCGTGAGGAGAAGCACAGGTTAAATATTCATGAAATGTCTATGGGCGTATTCTGGTTTCTGAAAGGGAAGGGCATAAGCTTTGATAGCTTTAAAAGATGAATATGGGCTCACCTATTCAATGGCAACGCGTAAATTGTTCAAAAGGCCTAAAGTGGTGGCTTCTGAGCCTCTTGGCTCGCCTTAACTCAGCGATTTAAGAGCTTACTATCTAAACGAAGAAAAGATAGTTTTTTATTTGAATGTCGCAGTTCGTACATTTTTCGGACGTTAAAAAGAGGAGTAAAGCATGGGAACAACCGCTAAGATCTTACCTTTGCCGAAGCAGGCCAGCAGGGGCAGGGGGGCTACCAGCCTGATTCAGGCCCGACTCTTACCTGATGATGAGGTGAGAAAGCTACTGCAAAAGTTCAGTCACTCCAAGTCTGAGAAGGACTATCGCAACAGGGCCCTGGTTCTGGTGATGCTCTCTACCGGCCTGAGAGCCAAAGAAATCGTTAACCTCAAATTTTCAGATGAGATTACGACCTTTCAGGGAAAAAAAGGCTATCGCTATTACCCCAAGGGTAGGCGGCGCCAGTTGGTCACAATACCCTCTGAGGCGGCCATGAAAGCCGTTAAAGTTTACCATGAACACATTGGTATCAAGTCTGATTCTTTCTTTCTGTCTCTACCTTCAAATGCGAACAAGGTGAGAGGGCCAATCACAACACGCAGTCTTCAGCGGATTGTGAAAGACTGGGGTGTTTACCGTGCTGATAATGAGCAGGCCACACCACATGCCATGCGACATACCGCAGGCCAGAGAGTGTTTCTTAAATCAGGGTCTATAGCTGCCCAGAAGCTATTGGGGCATGCCACACCTATCGTTACATCAAAGTTCTATACTCTGCCATATTATGATGCAGAAGATGAATTGACATGGTAAGGGTGAAACACAAGGCCTTTGATTTTCTCAAATCAAAACCCATGATCCATTCTAAGATCAATCTTTTCTCTTTGCAGTGTGAATAGTCTCTAAAAATTCGATCACCCAGGGGTGGGGAAGGCCCTTGCAAAAGCTAGTACTAAGAATATGTCTCATCTTTGTGGCAGTAGACTCTGTTTACGCTGCCCAAATCTTTCACGTGCCACAAAGGATTGGCGTGGTAGGTTTGCCTGTCAGGGTTCAGGCCTCAATCGATGAGCCAGATAAATTTTTATGGGCAAATCTATTTGTTAAAAAAGCAACAGATACTGGCTTTGTTATGATTAGCATGCGTGGTTCGGGCCGCTCTTTCTCTGCAGAGATACCGGGTGAGTTTGCGGTTGAAGCTGGCACACAATACTATATACAAGTGACCCTACAAAATCGAACGCGGTTGGTCTCGCCTTCGGGGGCACCAGGCAGTACTTATTTGATTCGCAATCGACCGGCGAGTGCCCAGATAAATATTACATTTCTTACACCCCGGCAGGGGCAGAGAGTTAAAAGCGCCATACCCAAAATGTCTGCATCGGTGCGGGGTCTCGATTTTTTAGGTAATAGAGGCCGCATTAAAACTTATC
>CAZHLC010000821.1:0-2370 GCA_964532545.1 uncultured Leptospiraceae bacterium
AAACCAAGATAGGTCAGCAGAAAAGTAAAAACCAGCAGGTTCAGGCGGGCGGCAATTTTGGTTTTTATCTGCCCATACCAGACCAGATAACTCAATGAAGAATGTACTTCTATTAGATAGAAATCAACACCGAGGGCAATCACCAGAAACAATGGCGCGATCAACAGCCAGAAAGGCCCGAGCCGCGTTGCAATAAAGAAAAAGGCAGGCAATGTCAAAACCACTACCAGCAAATGACCCCAGAAGGGAATACTCGGCCAATAGGTTGACTGCTTTTTCTTTGATAGAAAACGAATTGATTGAACCAGTGCGTCACCCAGCGCGCTGCCAGCTTCTCTGGTAATTTGAATACCCATAATGTAATCATCAGCCAGCAGGTAATGCACAGCCTGCTGCCCACCCCCGGGGGTTTCAATGTTCATCTGGTATTTAACGGCGGCGATACCGTGTATTTCACTCAGCTGTTTCTGTTCTGCCGCTGTTTTTAAACCAGCCTTTTCAAACTGGCTGCGAAAGCGATCTTGAATCATTTGAGCCACATCGAGGTCAATTTCGAAATCTTCGCCGGGGCTGCCAATGGCCACCAATATTGTACCAGTTTCGGCCCGACAAATATAGACACGTGCATACGAATCATCTACATCATTCTGCATCTGCCAGCTGCAACCGGGGGTAAGCCTGAATTTGAACTGGTATTTTTCATCGACGAGATAACCATTTCTGATCATCTTTTCTGAGACAACAGAAAGACCACTGACCTCTGTGAAAGTCAGCACGAGCAGAAATACCCTGAGCAAAGTCATTTGCTATAAAAAATCGGTCTTTACACAAGAAAACATGTTTTTTAAGTATTTGTAAGCTGCAATGGCCGAAGAAAAAAAACAGATAGATCTCAACTCACCCTTTGCCATTCTCGATGATGCCGATTCAAAGAGCATTATGACCGGCAAAGAAAGCCAGCCGGGCAGCCCATACCGCGGTATGGCCAGGGTCTATGAATTTATTCAAAATGAATCTAAAAGAGAGATTCTGGTTGATGAGGCCAGGGTAAGCAAACAGTTTGCAGATAAAAGCTATAAAATTAAAGAAATTCTAGATTTTATGTCAACCGGGGTGCGCACCGATGCCAACCCCCTGCCCATTATTTATGCTCATGTATTTTTTAAGCTCAAGGGTGATAATCTTGAGCCCTTTCTTGTTTATGGTGCTGATCACGATGCCCGCATAATGCAGAGGGCCTCTCACAAGTTTAATAAGATCAGTGTTGAAGAGATTCTTAAAAGAGCACGCCAGCAGAAGTTCAAGGCCTTTAAATCTGACGATGAACATCACAAGTTTATCAAAGACCGCATCAAAGCCAGTGCTTTTCATAAGACATATGCCCTCTGGTATCTTGAAGACGAAATTAAAAAACCTGAGTTTCAGGCCCACCACAAGGCATTTCTAAATGTTCTGAACAATCAGGTTTTTCCGTTGTTGCAATCATTTAAAGATGACCAACTCTACTACCGAGCTGTTGATACTTCATTCAAACGGTATGGCCTGAAGCCTATTATTCTCTATGCAGACCTGAAAGAGCGCCTGGTGCGCTACCGCTTTCTGGTTACCCAGTATCTGCTGCGGGGTATCGTTTCAAAACATGGTAATGCAGACATGCAGGCCGAAGCACAAGAAATCAATGAACTGTTTGAACAGAATATGGTCAGGCCAGAAAGAGTCGCCGATTTTGCCAAAAAGCTTTTTGATGCCATCATTAGAAAGCAGCAGAACCAGCTGCCCGGGCCCGATGATCTGCAGGCCCTGCAGATTGTTCTAGAAGTTTTCGCAGTGAAGGCTTCGGTAGCCCAGGCCATCGAAAAAGAAACCACAAATACAGTCACCGACTATTTGAAAGACATCGCCCAATCTGGCGACCTGCACGCCTTCTTTCATGAAGAACCGGCAGAGGTGGTGCTTGATGGCCTGCGCAAACATACCAAAATCATCGCGGCCCGCTATCCTGTACGAAATAAAATCTTTGATTTTTTTCTTTTTAAAGAGAATAAAGAGCATGTACTCAAAGAGCTTGAAAACGATGTCAAAGATGCTGAGTACGGCACCAGCGGGGCCAAATCGCTTGATGATATTCAGCGACGTATTGAAATTCTGGGTCTGATGATACCCGGCAATGAGCACTACCAGCGAATTCGTGATCGTTTTTTAACCCTGAAAATCAGCGCGATTGAAAAGCTGCTCAATTTTATTGTAGGCATTTTTCGTAAAAAAGAAAGTAAAAAACAGCAGAAAGAAAAGCTCTGGCAGAAGATTACCTCGGGCACCCAGGCCATGGTTGAAAAAATCGACACCGCAAACAGGCAGCAAGAAGAAAAG
>CAZHLC010000822.1:0-2361 GCA_964532545.1 uncultured Leptospiraceae bacterium
GCGAGGGCAGCAGTAAAATTAATAGAACGAAATATTTTTTCTTCATAGTCATTAAAACGGTACCACGAACCCCGTACGGTATTCAGTATCTATATTGCTCTGGCCCGGATGCGCCACGAAAATAGTTGAGAAGGTTAATTTCCAGACTTCGAGGCCGGCCTGTGTATAAAGCCCCCAGCGATCATAGGGCGTATACCCCATGCGTATATTAACCCCCGCCCCCCAGTGCAGCTTGAGCCAGAAAGGCAAATACGTTCGCAAATACAGACCCGGGTATGATGAAAATACCCAGTGCTTTTTACCGGGATAAGGGTCGCCCGAATACTCAGGTGAGATCTCAAGGTCGATGTAGTAATAGAACAGCTTATGACCTATCCACTGCTGGCCCATCGAGGTATTAATAAAGGCACCAAGGCCACCACCTATCTGATTAAAGCGGCTCACATGTCTTGATTTTGTACCGGGATTAAAATCACTGCCACGGGTATTATGGCTGGCATAGAACTGCATGATAACTTTTGACGGTTTACGGTGAAATTCAGTCACTGAGCCCAGCTTAGGCCGCTTTAAAACAGCCTTTTTGCTGCAGGCCGCGGCCCCGAAAAGGGCCAGAGCGGCAATAGCTATGTAACCCCTTTTTAACATCAGAATAGATCCCAAGTGTACTTAAACCCCGCAGCAAATGTGCTGCCCTTGGGGTAGCGACTTTCGTCAGCGTTATTAAAAAGATAGCGGTAGTTGTAAAAAACTCTGAAGTTTTCGCTCCAGAAAAAATCCATGCCAAAGGTGGCATGGTAAATATACACTTTTGGTATAAAAGGAAAGATGCCGGTGCCAATATAATAGCTGACTGAATCAGTGCGAATAAAGTGAAAATAACCGGCAAAAGAAAAGAAAAAGAACTTATAGTCGTTGGCCACACCTTCTGACCCCGTAAAAGCTTTGCTGGCCAGAAAAAACTCAGCTTCAGCGTCAAACCGCTTGTTTGAGGTAAATATGCCGAAACCATAAAGGTTAGTATTTTCTGCGTTGAGGTACTCGGCTTTAAACCCAGAAAACTCAGCGGCCTGGGCAGTGGGGCCATAGGCCAGAACCGCTGCAGCAACGATAATGAGTGCAAATAATCTTTTTTTCATGATGCCAGCCCCAATAGCCCCAGGCTCTGTAATATAAATTCATCTTTAATTTCTTTGGCCATAACGTCAATCGAAGCACTTGAGCCTTCAAAAACAGATTCAGCCGAAATCTGTTTATCGCCTTTCTTATAGTAGATAATTCGCAGCGTAAGCTTATCGTTGCCTTCATCGACGGTTAAGCGGCCGAAGGCCAGCATGGCTGCCCGGTGAAAAAGACAGAGACGATTGAGATATTCTATCTGGGTTTCGCGGGCTTCTTTTTTCGGTGTGAGCCGGTAGCGGCGCTCACTCAGTGATTTAAGCCTTTTTTCTCTGATTACATCTTTAATAGCGGGTTTGCGCAGCTGCGCTGCAAAGGGTGAATCAGTTTTGGTGTCGCCTACATACTCAACACTGAAGGGGTAGAGCCCAACGGTTTTCTTTTTAATAACAACTACAGGTACATCAACATCGGGCTTATCATCATTTGTTGTGGTAGTGGTTGTAGTTGTATCTGTCTGATTTTCAATAATGGTTTCGTTATTCTGGTCGTTGACCAGTTCAACATCTGGCTTGGTATCTAGCTGGGCCACCAGTACTGAATAGTCAACGATCTCTTCAGGGTTCTGCTCAACTGCGAATTGAAGAGGCGTATTGTATCGATCAGTCTGTGCCAGGCGCAGCTTGCGGTCTTTACCATAGGGATCTTTAACCGTAGCAATTCTTTCAAAACTCTGATGCAGAGCAACCTGGTGAAAGTACTCGTAGTCTCGGCGCAGGCCGGTGGTTGATTCTGCCAGACCAGCGTACTCAATTGAGAATTTCGTTTTACCAAAAGATTCACCCAGACCAGCACCCCAGTAGTAGGCCTTGTAGGGGCGCCCAGAGCCCTCGGTGGCAATGCCACCCCGCAGGGCAAGAATCGGCGGAAAAGGCCCGGTTGTGATCTTACTGATGATAAAATCAGGCCAGATCTCAATGCCAGCTTTGAACCGTGAATGATTGCGAGTCGAGTTGATTACATCGGCATTGAGCATGAACTTGTAGCTATAGTACATGCTGACACCAAAGTTATACTGGGCCACATCTTCGTTGATCTCGTTTTGTAGCTTAAATTTAGGCTGCAGGTTTCTGGCAGTAAAGCCGGCCGCCACTTTTGGAAAGTAATAGAAGAAGCCTTTCAGATTTGACAGATCATAGGTGCCCAGCAGGCCGATATCGACGAATAAACCCTTTTTTTCAGGGG
>CAZHLC010000823.1:0-2357 GCA_964532545.1 uncultured Leptospiraceae bacterium
CCTTTAAATATCACTGGTTACAGACCCTGCCCTACCTCATTCTCACCATTGTACCCCTTTTTCTCTCAAGCGCTAACAGGGTATGGGTATTCGGTGCCGCCATTGCAGCGGCTTACATGGTCACCTTCAACTTTTACGCCTATTACCTGGTCTCGGTATGGTGCTTTTTCGCGGCTATTCTGAGTATTTTAATTCTGGGGATATTAAAATCGGTTAATAGCGCCGATCGTTTCACTTCCCCTGGTTCACTTCTTGACTGACACTTACTCATCGTTACACCGTAGCCCTGCATTCTTTCACAACTAATTTGCCTCTTCTGCTTTCAGCAAGCGAAGCGGTACCATAAACATCAGCAGAAAGCCACAGTTCAAAACCACATTACCCGGCAGGCCCGAGACAAAGCTGGCCGCGCTGTCGCTGATAAACCAGGCAACGATGGCAACCATTATATTCTTGCGGGCTGCCACATCACCCTGGGTTAGATGAGTTTTAGTGAATAGCATCATCATAAATCCCCAGCCCACCATGACACCACCTAATACACCATTTAAAGCAAAGTCGAGCTGACTGAACTGCCCGGGGTTACCATCAAGGGGCCAGGCCAGAATATCAAACAACAGCAGCCATGGCCCGGCTGTAGCTGGGTGGGCTGCCAGTAACGAGATTAACCCGGTGAATATAGTTAGAACACAGTCAATATAGAGCCAGGTGATCAGTTTTTTTCGCATTGAATAATGCTGTTTTGCGATCACACCTTTTCAAGTAGAAAAAGCTTTTTTGAAGTTTTTCAATCAGAGTAAATGACAGTTATAATTTTCTCAAGCATTACGATGTCAAAAACCCTTTTTAAAAGCCTATTGGCCGTGATTGATAGCTCAGCATCGCGGGCATTTACCACCTGACTGAGAATGATCAACTGGGCCACAAATTCTGAATTTGTTTTGAGCATATTTTTCAGGTTGACCTGCACTCTTTGTGGCGGCTCAGAGCACTGTAGACTTTCTTTAAACTCTTCAATAGCTTTAATGGCTGATTCATCTGAGTAGGTCTCATCAATAACCAACTCTACCACATCATTGACTTTCTCTGTTTGGTTCATGGTCTCTTTGCCCAATTAAACGGGGCTTACCTTATTCAGTTAATATTGAAGAAATTAGGCTTTTTCAGAGTTATCGTCGTCTGCCATCATGATACCCCACCGGGCTAAAGGTGTTGAATCAAGATTCAATACCTGATAACCAGCATACCCTGACCAATTTAAACCGAATCAGCTTTACGCCCCATCTCAAATATCGTCTTTATTAGCTTCTATGCAGCTCTTTGGTGAGTTTACATTCTTTGTGCTGGTTTTTACAGCAGGTATAAGGCTTTTTCAAACTTTTGAAGAACTCAGCTATCTCAAAACCCTGCCGAACTTTTCTGCCCTGCTTTTATACTTCTCAGGCTTTTGCCTCTATTTCAGCCTCGCTTTTCAATTGAAGGGCTGGCTTCAAAACAGCGCATTGATGCTCAGCATCTTCAGTCTATCATTACCCCTTACCGGGCCGGCCTATTATTTCAGCTACAAAGAGCTAACGCATGCAAAGGGCAGAATAGACTGGCTTCACTTCTTACCTGCGGCCACTGTTGTTTTCGTTGCCCTGGGTCTCTGGCTGTTTTTCACTGAGTTTTCCTGGCAACAAATCGAAAACTTTTACCAGAGAAGGCACCAAAACTGGTTGGCGCTGTTATTAATTGCAGGTGCACTGCATTGCGCCATTTATTTCATTTATCTATTGCGAGGGGCGAACCGTTTTCTACGCGGCCATGAAAACCTCTTAGCACGCTACTCTATCATCACTGCCTGCCTGATAGCCTTAATGGGCATTTTTTCGCTGGTGATCAGTTTTCTATTTGATTATCGTCTTCTTTATCTCTGCGGCTGTAATCTGGCCGCTTTTACTACACTGATAATTCTATTTCTCACCAGGCGTCTTCCTCAGGTATTCAACTCAATACGACGAGAATCAAGGCGCCAACGCTATGAACAATCGCGCCTGAAAGGCCTCGATACGAAGCAATTAATCGAGCGGCTTATCGAGCTGATGAGAGAAGAGCATCTATATCGACAGTATGACATAAGCCTGCAAAAGGTGGCCGAACAAATGGGAATTAAACCCCACCAACTCTCACAGCTGGTAAACGAATATGCAAAACTCGACTTTCGCAACTTTGTTAATCGCTATCGGGTAGAAGAAGCCCAGCGTCTTCTGCGCAGCAATAAACAAAGCGATGTTCTCAGAGTGGGCTATCTTTCTGGTTTTAATTCAAAATCGGCTTTTAATACCGCCTTTCGCAAATTTACCGGCCAGACCCCG
>CAZHLC010000824.1:0-2338 GCA_964532545.1 uncultured Leptospiraceae bacterium
ACCTGCCCTACCGGCAACATCACCAACGATAGTTGCTGGTCAGCAGGTGCACCCGGCTCTGCCAATGTCAATGTTGGCGTCGACTGGTCTGGCAGTGGCGCCAGCGCAACCATAACGGTAAACAGCGGCACTACCATAAACAACTTCACAGTTAACACCTTCGGCAGTAACAAAGCTTTGAATCTGGTCATGAATACCTTTTTAACGGCTAATGGCCCGGTTACCATTAACCGCGGCTTACAGATTACTGGTTCGGGTACATTCACAGCCAGTAGCGGGGCCACAGTTGCAGCCGGGGCAGGCAATTTCTTAGTTCTTGGGGCTAATAGTATTTTCTCTGCAACCACTCTGGCCCTCAATAGTACCGATGGCGATCACAGCTTCAATGCCACTTCGACCATTCTGCTCACACAAGATCAGACTTTCAACCCGAATGGCCTGGCTCTGGGTCTTCTACAGTTGAATGGCAGCAATGTTACCATGGGTAATAGCTTCAGTGTGAGCGGGCTTATTCTTTTTACCGGGGGGCCCACTTTGAATTGCGACACCCACCAGATCACCTTTACGGGCAGCAACTTCACAAATAATGGTAATTTTAACTGTGCCAACGGCGGGGTTCGCCTTGAGGCCGACGTGAACCTGCCTTCAGCTAATGCACTCTATAACAATATAACTAACGCAAGTGGCACCAGCCTTATGATTGGGGCTGAGCAGATTGCGGGCAACCTCATAATAACCGGCGGAACCTTCGCTACCTCTTCAACCTTTGAATTTGAAGATCTCGTTTTAGCAGGCGGAGACTTATCGATAGGGGGAACAACCACAGTCAATGGAGCATGGTCTCGCAGCGCCGGCAATTTTACTCATGGCAACCAGGCGGTTGTTTTTGCCGGCACAGGCTCTTTCAATATCGACTCTGATGATCAACCCTTTGCAGTAGCTATATTCAACAACGCCGCGGGTAACCACACCCTGACCAGCGACATGACGGTGGCTAACAATATCAGCATTACCGGCACACTGAACACTGGCACAAATAAGCTGACCATGCAGGGCTCAACATTCAGCGTACCTGGCACATTGAATGTGACAGGCGGTATTCTCGAAACCCAGACAACCATGACCCTGCCTGGCAATATCACCCACGGCAATTACATCGTCAATGGTGGAGTAGCAACCCTGCCGGGTAACACGACCCTGGCAGGCCTTGATATTCAACTGGGTGGGCTGACCACCGGGGCCAACCAGCTGACCATCACCGGCAACACCTTCAACAACGCTGGCACCCTGAATGTGACTGGTGGCACTCTTGAAACACGCGGCACCACTAACCTGCCCACAGGCATCACCCATAACAACCTGATCGTTAACGGGGGAAACCTGACCATACAGGAAGATATCACCGTTGCTACGCTGAATATTTTCACCGGTACTCTTACCAACACTGCTCATGCGCTCACAGTGAGCGGCGGCTCATTCGACCTTAATGGCACGCTGAACAATGCTGGCACCGGCTCGCTCACCTTTGACCCTGGTACAGCGATCGACCTCACCGGGGGCACTCTCAATTTAACCGGGGCCGAAGCGAACTTCACCAACAACGGCACCATTGCCTACACCTCGGGTAGCATCATTCGCACCCCGGCTTTTACCATCACCAACACCCCAGGCGACATCACCCTGGGTAACAACATTCAGGTACAACTGGTTGACCCGGGCCAGAACCTTGATGGCACAACGGCTGAAACCATCAGTGTGCGGGTTACCTCTTTTACAAGCGACACAGAAACACTGAATCTGTGTGAAACAGGTAATGCCACCGGTACCTTTACCAGCTCGGCTGGCGGCTGCACTGACCTGCCAAGCCAGGCAACCCTGGCCTCAAGTGTAAATAATCTGCTAGAACAATCGGCCGACGGCAATATTACAGTAGACTTTACCGCTGCCACAATGCCCTATTCAAGCGGAAATGCCTCAGCACAGCGCAATGCCATAATTGCCCCCAGCAACTGGCTGGCAGCCACCTGCCCCACCGGCAACTTCAGCAATGCAGGTTGCTGGTCGGCTGGCGTGCCCAGCAGCATCATACCCGCCGGCGTAGACTGGTCAGGCGCCAGCGGTGATACCACCATTAATCTCGATGTTGTGGCCAATACAGGCCCCGTGACTGTTCCGGCCGGGCCTGGCCGAGTCAACCTGGCTATGAGCGGTACGAACCACTGGTACAACCAGGGGGTCAATGTTCAGGGTGGGCTAAGGGTCACCAACAGCGGCAGCGCGGTGTTATCTGTCACGGGCGATCTGAGCACAGCAGCAGGCAGCGCCTTCATCGACATGC
>CAZHLC010000825.1:0-1005 GCA_964532545.1 uncultured Leptospiraceae bacterium
GAACCAGGTGCGGGCCTTGACCAACCAGATTCTCAAAGAGGGCTACCGCCTTAAAAGCTTTAAAGACCGTAATGATCGCAACTTTGAAGTTGTGCAGATCATTGATAAGAAGCTGGCTGATATCTATTCGGCCCTGCTGCGCCGCAACCCCGAGGTGCGCTTTATACTTCGCACCATGGGTGAGATTCGCGGTCTGCTGCTCGATGAGCTGCGTTAATTCTTAGAAAGAAAATTATCTGAATTTGCCACTTTGTGTGGGTTCTTCTTTAGAAAGTTAATCAGTGCCTGTTCATTCATGGGTTTACCGTAGAGGTAGCCCTGTAGCTGGTTTATACCTACCCGTCGCAGAAGACTGGCCTGGTCTTCATTTTCAACACCTTCAGCCACAGTTTTCAAGCCCAGGGCCTCAGCCATGTGTGCTATGGCGTGTATCAGCTTGAGGCCATCGGGGGTTTCTACCCGACTGGTGAATGCTAGATCGATCTTCAGCTCATCAACTGGCATCATATGTACCTGGGCCAGCGAAGAGTATCCGGTGCCAAAGTCGTCAATGCTGATTCGAAAACCAGTCTGGCTCAGAGTTTTCAGTCGAGAGATGATGTTTTCACCTTCAAACATCGAGATGGTTTCGGTAACCTCTAGCGTTACGTCAGGCGTTTCGATTTCAGCTTCGCGTGCAAGATTTACCAGTTCATGTACAAAGGTGGTAGAGAACATTTGTCTCTGCGAAATGTTTACGGCCAGGTTGAGATCATAACCCAGCACCTTGAGTTTGTTAAGAAATTTAAATGATTTGCGAATGACCTGTTCACCCAGGCCGACGATCAGCCCCATTTGCTCAGCCAGGGGAATAAATACATTGGGCTTAACCTGGCCAAAGGCGCTGTGCTTCCACCTTGCGAGGGCTTCAACGCCCACGATGCGCCCGGTCGAACCATGAACCTTGGGCTGAAACTCAACAGAGATTTTATCTGCCAGAATATCGCGTGATAGAATGTTACGCAT
>CAZHLC010000825.1:1021-2336 GCA_964532545.1 uncultured Leptospiraceae bacterium
TCTGCTGAGATGGCATCTTCGAATAGATCTGAATGTTGTTGCGCAGGCGTTGTTTACCATACTTAGCGGCCTGATGGGCCTGGCTGATCAGGGTTTCAGGGTCATTAGAGTCTTTGGGGTAAACTGACATGCCCCCGCTGAACGAAACATGCAGCGATAGATCATCAATAGTCAGCGGTCTTGATGAGATTGATTTGAGCAGCTGCAGAAACTGCCGCTGCTCATGGGTATCAGACATGCCCGAATGTAGAATTACAAACTCGTCGCCAGCCCAGCGAAAGACTTCTGCGTCAGCCGGCATTGAATCTTTGAGGCGCTGGCCAATGGCTGCAAGCACCCGGTCACCCAGGCTGTGGCCCAGGCCGTCATTGATTTCATTAAATCCGTCAAGATTAATAAAAAAGAGAACAAAGGGTTTATTTTTTTTATCACTGCTTTTAATAAACAGAGGCAGCCTCTGGTCTAACTGAAAGCGATTGGGCAGACCTGTAAGGCTGTCATGGTAGGCAAGGTATTCGATCTTCTGATCGTGCAGATAGGCTGCGGTATTATCGCGCAGGGTACCTCTGAGGCCGATGATCTTGCCTGTCTGGTAGAGCTGGGTAAAAGTTCCATTGAGCCAGATCTGTTCGTCACCAATGGCTCTGAACTGAACATTGATCTTGTCAACATGGCCGTGCAGAATACGGGTAAAGGCCTCACTGACCCGGGGTTTATCATCATTGTTGACCCAGTTAAAAATATGAGCACCTACGGGGTTCTTCAGGTCGCTGGCTACCGGCATAATCTTATGCCAGGCTTCGTTGACCCGGCGAATGTGCAGGGTTTCATCAAGCTCAATGATGACCTCTTGCAGCAGGGCCAGGGTCTTTAAATAAGATTCTCGTTCTTCTTCGGCCAGCTTCTTCTCTGTAATATCACGGGCCGTGACCACCACATGGGCAATTTCACCTGTTTTATCTTTGTAGGGAGAGAGTGACACGGCCATCCACCGTTTGTCTTTGGCCGATACGGGAAACCAGGCCTGAAAGTATATGTACTCGCCCAGAAAACATTTGTCAAGGTTGCCCTTGAGCACAGCATAGAATGTTTCATCACCCCAAATCTCTTGCAGGTTATGGTGTATCAGGGCCTTCTCGTAACGGTTATGAATTCTGAAAGCCGCTTCGTTAGCCGCCACATAACGATACTGGTCATCGACTATGGCCATGTAGTCATGGGTGGTGTTCACCATGAAGGCCTTCTGGCGCAGCTCTTCATATTCTGAGAGCTGGTGCGAAACATCACGAAAAATACAGACGATAAAATTGTCTTT
>CAZHLC010000826.1:0-2330 GCA_964532545.1 uncultured Leptospiraceae bacterium
GATACGTTGTTCTTTATCGCCTTCATCTGCCGCTGCTCTTTTTGATCGGCCCCTTGATCTACTGGTTGTATTTAACAATCTTCTGGCAAGATCAACGGCCGGCTAAAACGTTCATTCTACAACTGTTGCCTGGCCTATGCTATGCTTCTTTTATCGTGTTCGATTCTTTTGGCCAGAGAAAATTTCACAATCTCGAGACCTTGCCTGCCATAGATGTTTTTAACTTTACTGATCTGATTCTGTTGTTGGCCGTCAGCCAGGTACTTATTTACGCCCTGGTTATTATTTGGCGGTTGTATCCCCTTTATCGGGCCGAAGAATCGAGCCAGTTAGCTGGCAAAACTGCCTTCATTTACCTGATCAGGTTCACCGGTCTTTCACTCTGTATCTCTGTTTTCACCGGGCTGCTGGCGGCCACTGGGCTTTTAAATATAAGGTGGTATAGATTCACTTCACTGAACATCACGGTTCTGGTAGTAGGGCTCTATCTCATCAGCCAGCGCTACCCTGCTTTTTTTCACCAGATGAGTGAAAAACTGCGAGAGCAGAAATACAAACGCTCATATCTGGCTACCGTAGATCTGGGTCTGCTTGAAGAAAGCCTCACCAACCTGATGCAGACTGAAAAAGTTTACCGCCAAGAGAAGCTTAAGTCTAAAGAACTCGCCAGTTTACTGAAGATCAGTAACCACCAGCTCTCTGAGTATCTCAGCATGCACAGGCAGATCAACTACTTCAATTTCGTCAATGGTTATCGCGTTGCAGAAGTCTGCCAGAAACTGATCGATGAGCCTGACAAAGACATTCTCACCATCGCCTATGAGGCGGGGTTTGGCACCAAAACTACTTTTCAGAAAGCGTTTTTCAAGCTGAAAAAGATGACCCCATCAGACTATCGTCGCCAGCATATCAATTGAGAAGGTTTGCGATTTTGAGCTTGCTGGTAATTTCGCGGCCAGCGGCCGAACCTTCTTTAAAAAATACCACCGGTTTACCGGGCACTGCCGGCGCAAATACCCACTGTTTGCCTTTATAGGTTTTGCCTGGTTGCCAGAGCGACTGCCAGCGCCCTGCAGGCAGATATACCTTTTTGGTATGAATGCCGGGGTGAACAATGGGGGCCACCAGCAGATCAGTACCAAGCAGATACTGCTGAAAGGTTAGCTGTCTTACAGTGGCATCGTCAGGGTGATGTATAATCAGGTGACGGGCTACGGGCAGGCCGGTAGTTTCGGCTTCTTGCATCAGCCCCCGGCGATAATCTTGCCATGAATTGTAAATGGTAGCCATGCGTGCAAAGAAACGGTAGCTTTCTTCATCATCATAAAACTGATGATTTTTTGCCGGCTGGTTACCTTCGTGAGTACGAAACACCACAGTAAAGGCAGAATGTTCCATCCAACGAAAGAGCAGTTCTTTGCTGCGGTGATAATCTGCAATAGGGTTCGTTATGGTGGTGTAGCCGCCAATATCACTGTGATTCAGGCTATAACCTGAGATGCCAGAACTCAGCAACCCGATCACTGCACTTTGCAGGCCGTCGTACTTATCCCAGGTGACCAGCTGGTCGCCCAGCCAGAAAAGAGTGCTGTGTCGCGGCGAGGTTGTAAAACCCGAACGTGTAAAAAAGACGATATCGGGGCGGCGCAGCTCTTGAATAATCTCACGGTTCAACTGGGCCCAGGCAGCCGGGTAAAAGTTGTGATATGATACCGGCGAGCCATTGTTTAGAACGGCATCGTATGGCAGCGCTTCGCCAAAGTCGGCCATATAACCTGAGGCCCCCTCTGCGATGACCTGTTTCTTCACAACATCTTTAAACCACGAGCGCGCCTCTTCATTGGTAAGATCGAGCAGGCCGGCAGAGAAGCTGGTATTCTCAATGAGATAGGGTTGGTTGTCAGCTTTTTTAACCAGATAGCCCCGGGCGCTGGCCTCGGTAAATAGATTACGTCTGACATTCTTCTTCTCGGTGACATTTGCCAGAAAGGGATTTATATATGTCAAAATACGCACATTGTCACGGGCAAACTGCCTGCGCATAGTGGGCCATTCAGGGTAATGATCTTTGTCGAGCTCCCAGTTCCACCACAGCTGTTTGCCGAAGGTGGTGGTACGCTGGCCAACCCAGTCTTGCAGCCAGAAGGCGGCAACCGGTGTCTCGAAGCTTTTCAGCTTTTCATAGACCTGGTTTACTTTGCTGCTGCCACCCTGCATGCCGATAACGGCACCAGAAGTGAGCCAATCGGGTAGAGCTTTCATACGACCGGCATATTTGGTATAATTCGAAATAAGCTCGCTGATTGAACTACCCGGAATGATATTCATTA
>CAZHLC010000827.1:0-2326 GCA_964532545.1 uncultured Leptospiraceae bacterium
AACAATCAGCCCCTTCTTCTTCAGCATACTTCATAATTGAGGTAAAAAGTTTATCTGCCTGTTCTTTCTGCAGGCCCTTGTTGCAACTCATTACAAAGCCACTGACTAACAATAATAGTATAATTTTTCGCATCGAAATTCCTCCGCAATCGTCGACAGCCTGAAAGACCAGAAGCCGTGGTCAAGCCTTCAATTATTTGCCCACCGGCCATTTCGGGGGTATATTCTACACCAAGACCGAGGCTTATGCCCGGCATTAAAAAATCCCATTGGTGGCTTTTGCCCCATATGAAGGAAGGTACAAATGTACAAAACACACCCGTGTGGCTCACGCCACGCAAAATACCACAAATATATAGAGGATCACTTTATGGGCTCTCAATTTGGTGTGAGAAGACCGCTGCGTTTTCTCAGTCACAAACTCGAATTGTCTGAAAGCCAGATGAAACAGGTGGCGAAAATTATCAGCGACCTTAAAACCGAACGGGCTCAGGCGGCCGTTGAAGAACGTAAAACTCTGGCTGCCTTTGCCGATGCGGTGGCCACAGACTCTTTTAATCAAGAGAGCGCCGATAATGGTGCTAATCTGCGTAAAGAAAGTACCGGCCGGGTGGCCGGGGCGGTAGTAGAGGCCCTCGCCCAGCTTCACAGTCTGTTAGATGCAGACCAGCGTGAAACCCTGGCCTACCTGCTGCGCACAGGCCAATTGGCCATGTAGGCGGTAATTTACTTTACAAGCCAGCCAGTATAAACGGCAGTTTGCCATGCAGCATGCCGATGTCTGGCTGGCACCTCTGGCCCTGTTACCCGTAGTCGCTCTATTGATTCTGTCTACGGTGCATCGTTTTGCATCTGAGCGGGGTACTCTTGAACAGCCTGATATCAAAACCAGTGTAAGAATTCTCAGGCTCATTCTGGCCATGCTCTATCTGAGTTTTATCACTCTTATGATGGCCCTGCTGCTCACCGGGCTTTTTAAAACATATTACAAAGAGCTTCTTTATATCGTACCCTCTTTTACTTTTGCCGGAATCATTTTATTGATTATTGCCGGGTTCTTTCTCATTATTGAGATTCTTTTTATTCGCAGGTAACATGGCCGCTACTCTCAAAATTGTTAATGGTGAAGTGATCAATGAAGGTGAAACCCGCCAGCTTGATATTCTGATTAAAAACGGGCGCATTGAAAAAATCGCGGCCGAGATCAGCGATGACGCTGAACGGGTTATTGATGCCGCAGGTCTGCTGGTGCTGCCGGGCATCATCGATGACCAGGTGCATTTTCGTGACCCGGGGGTGACCTACAAGGGTGATATCTTTACTGAATCAAGGGCCGCAGTGGCCGGGGGTATCACCACCTTTATGGATATGCCCAACACCAAACCCAATACCCTGACACAAGAAGCCCTGGCGGCCAAATATATACTGGGGCGAGAAAAGGCTGTGGCCAATTATTCGTTTTATATGGGTGCCTCGAATGACAATATCGAAGAACTGCTTAAAACCGATGCCCAGAATGTCTGCGGTATAAAGGTGTTTATGGGCTCATCAACCGGCAATATGCTGGTTGATAACCAGCAGACACTTGAACGTATTTTTTCTGAATGCGACATACTTATTGCCACCCATTGTGAAGATGAGGCCACCATCAGGGCCAATACCGAAGCCGCCCGCGAAAAATACGGCGAAGATGTGCCCCTCGAGCAACACCCTCTGATTCGTTCACGCGAAGCCTGCCTCAAATCATCAAGCTTTGCCGTTGATCTGGCCAAACGTAACGATGGTCGCCTACACGTGCTGCACCTGACGACAGCCGATGAAATGCAGTTATTCAACAGCCAGCTACCCCTTGAGCAGAAACGAATTACCGCTGAGGTCTGCGTACATCATCTTACCTTCTCAGATGAAGACTATAAAGAACGGGGCACCCACATAAAATGGAACCCTGCAATTAAGAAGGCCAGTGACCGCGAAGCCCTGTGGCAGGCCCTTACGGCCGACGTAATTGACGTAATTGCCACTGACCACGCCCCTCACACCATCGAAGAAAAAGATAACAGTTATTTTAAAGCGCCAGCAGGGGGGCCGCTGGTGCAGCACGCCCTGGTGGCCATGCTCGAACATGCCAAGGCCGGCAAAATCAGTGTCGAGCGGGTGGTACACAAGATGTGCCATGCGCCAGCTATCTGTTACCAGATCAAAGAGCGTGGTTTTCTGCGCGAGGGTTACTTTGCCGACATTACCCTGGTTGACCCACA
The DNA here is from genome assembly GCA_964532545.1 of uncultured Leptospiraceae bacterium. Taxonomy (GTDB): domain Bacteria; phylum Spirochaetota; class Leptospiria; order Turneriellales; family CAZHLC01; genus CAZHLC01. Next base: position 2,259 of record CAZHLC010000827.1, read on the forward strand.
GAGCAGCTGGGTGGTGAACAAAGACAATATACTCTATAAATGCCAGTGGTCACCCTTTGAAGGTGACA
>CAZHLC010000828.1:0-2317 GCA_964532545.1 uncultured Leptospiraceae bacterium
CTGCGATGTGGCCCATGTCTGGGCGACGATTTATCGCACCTATCTACATCCCCAAAAATGGCACAGAGATCAGCGCCTTTTGACTCTGTTACCCCTCTCTGTTCTGCTGGCCTGTGCAGCCCTTTATTATTACAGCGATGGGCTTTTCTGGCGGGTGATGGCCTACCTGGCGCTGTTTCACTTTATCAGGCAACAAGATGGCTTTGTGGCCCTTTACCGCCGCTTTGACGCAAATCAGAATTTCTGGTTTAGGCTACTCGACCGCCTGGCTGTTTTTACCGGCACCGGTGTGCCCGTAATATACTGGCACACCCACCTGCCGCGTGACTTTGCCTGGTTCATACCCGGTGATTTCGTGGCAGGCCTCGATGCGACCTTGATGCCATTTGCCTGGGGCTGGTATTTTATGATTTTATCTGCTTATATAGCCGTTAGAATTACGGGCAGCTGGCAGAGCAAACGCTATAATCTGGGCAAAGATATGGTGATGTTTTCAACCTGGCTGAGCTGGTATACGGGTATCGTAGCCCTGAATTTTGATTTTGCATTTACAGTAACCAATGTTGCATTGCACGGTATTGCCTATCTGGCCCTGGTTTGGCATGTTGAACAAAAAGAAAAAAATGGCCCAGGTCAGGGCGAAAAAGGAATTATTAAAACATACAGCCAGAAGTACTGGCCGGTTTTTCTGGTAGTCTTGTTTGCGCTGGCCTACATTGAAGAATGGCTTTGGCATGGTTTACTCTGGCACGAGAACTTTGAAATATTTGGGTCTTGGTTGAGCAACAAAGCAGAGATGTTTTCTGAAAACAGCATATTTCTGGCACTGGCCACAGGGGTATTGAGCGTGCCCCAGGTGACCCATTATATTCTTGATGGTATCATCTGGCGACGTAAATACAACAGCGACCTGCAGGGCCTGTTGCAGGCCGCAAAATAATGTTTGACGCAACTATAAAACGAAATTTTGACTACTCGATGCGCAAAAGTGCCATTGCTTTTCTAATGCTGCTGGCTTTTTACTTTTCATGTAATTTCAACCCTGAAGAACCCAGCACAGACAAAGATGCGGGCACCTTTATAGGCGATTACGAAGTAAAATGCCTGGGCGCCAGTGGCGGAACTAACGGTCTGAATGCAAATAATATTAAGTCTCTTTCAGCAAGAAACGGCGACAAACTGTGGATTGCTACCTGGGGCGGTGGGGTCAGCTCACTTGATAAAAACGGCACCTACACCACTTACAAAGCGGCCACAATTTCTTCTGACTTCTGTGCCAGTATCGATGGCGATGACAATGTGGCCGTTTCATGTGTCAATGGTACCGGCCAGTATACTCTTGATTTCTTTAACGGCACTTCATGGAGCACCGCTGTCGGATGGACTCTTGATACAAATCCCGTTATAAATATAAGGTACAGCGGTTCGCGCTTTTATCTGATCAAAGACCGGCGCACTGCGCAGTTTCTTGATTCAACCGGGGCTCAATCAACTCTGTTTATCAGAAGCAGCAGTGGTGCAAACCTTGCCAGCGTGGTGAATACCAGCGCGGCTACATCTGACTGGCAGCAGGCCACCATTGCTACCCCCACCATTGATATAGATGGCCAGGCCGTAGCCCAGGGCTCAGTTGACCGCGATGGTGATTTTATTATGATCGGCTACTTTTCTGATGATGACACCGACCATGCTAATCACTTTCCTTTTCGGTGGAACCATCTTTCTCTACACAGACGCACTTCTTCAGGCCTGATTAAAAGCTCTATCAAACCGATTCAATTTGGCCAGGGCTGGCAAGACTCGGCTTCGGTCTACCCGCTGGCCATAGCCTATGAAGACAGAACGGTAACCGCCACCCCCTTTGAAAAAGTATACCTGGCATCGCAGAGCCGAATGTATGTTATTGAAGTTGTTAATTACAACGATCTAACTTCAGGTACGGTCAATGTTTATACCACCAACGATGGTATGATTTCTACCAATGTGCGAGAAATGGCTCTGTTAGACGGTGCAGTCTGGGCTGCCACCGACAAGGGTATCGCCGTACTGCAATCCAACTGGGAATCTATAACCCAGACCTCATCTGACCTCGTAAGCAATAATGTGCAGACCATTGCCACGTTTAACAACTCTATTTATGCCGGCACCGATGCAGGCCTCTGCCAGATATCGAAAAAAGCCACGGCCACTACGAACTGATTTCACAACTAAATTCGCTTGACCGCCCCGCCAGCCCCTGGGGGCCTTCTCTATGAAACTGCCGGCAATTTTCAGAAATTATTTTTTCTACATTCCCCTCTGTATAGGCGTTGTATTT
>CAZHLC010000829.1:0-2314 GCA_964532545.1 uncultured Leptospiraceae bacterium
CAATGCCCTTACAGTCGCTGCTCGATAAATTTGCAATGTAGCCCGATTGCCAATTAGCCTGCATGGCGAAGACTGCGCCGGTGATCATTGTCAGGGCGAGAATAATGTATTTGGTTTTTTTCATAAAGGGTTTTAGACGTTTATTATGATGATTCAGTTGTTTTCAAGTAGAAAATTTGGGTTAAAAGCTCTGTGATATTGATAGTTTGCCTTTAGAAAGGTACTCTTTAGATCAACTACAGAGTATTCGAGTAAACTGGACGAGTATTAAAAGCTTTCATAAGAACATCGGCCAATTAAAAGCTTTGGCAGAAATTCAAGTTTCTGAAACGTATTTCATTCATACATTGTATAAGATTCAGGCGAATAACAATACCCCTGTGAACGACCACGAAGAAGAGGTCTGGCAAATTAAACTGATTCTAGATTCTCTTGATTGCCAGATAATCGAGTAGAAATAGTGGCAGCCCTATTGCTCTGCGTTTAGATTACATAACAATTCACAGATTTTTTCAGGAACCTATGACCCCACAAGAAACCGATTGCGAGATGACCCAGATTATTCTGCCGGGCCATACCAATAACCATGGTACAGCCTTTGGCGGCCAAATCACCGCGTGGATCGATATCTGCGCCTCTGTGTCAGCGCGCCGTTTTTCGAAGGCCCCGGTAGTCACAGTATCAATTGACCAGGTGCATTTTCTCAGGCCGGTAACCCTGGGTATGATTCTAGTACTTCGCTCTCGAGTGAATCAGGTCTGGAATACCAGCATGGAAATTGGCGTGCGGGTTGAACTTGAAGACCGCGAGGGTAACCGCGAATTAGGGGCCACTGCCTATCTGACTTTTGTAAGTCTCGATGAGCAGGGCAAAGCACAGCCCCTGCCAAAGCTGCAAAACCAAGATGACCCCCTGAATAAAAGGCGCTCAGAAGATGCCGACAAACGCCGAGAAGTACGCCTCGAAGTGCGCGATTGGCGCATGAAAAAGAGGGCAGAATCACCTGACTGAATTGACTATTCTCTAGTCTGCATGGCCTGAAATTTTGAATCGATTCGATAGACTTTTCACGGTCTCAACAGAAGCAAAATCACAGTCAACGATAGCGCTATCGGTCGATACCACTTTAGGGAATGTATTTTGTTCACCAATGCTGCAGTTAATGAAACTTACCCGCCCCATTTTCTCTGGAAATTCGACACCCTGCAAACTCGTTTTATGAAACATAGCAGCGTCTATCTTCCCCTGAAGATAGACATCTTTCAGGTTACAGTCATGAAAAGAAACAGATTCAGCATTACCAATAATCATCAGGTCGGTTAACAAAGATCGGCTTAAGTGAAGTCTACCTCTGTTTTCGATTCGAATATCACAGTCAAAAAGGTCACCCCCTGCGATTGAGATATTCGAGAGCGATGCTGGGGGTACAATTGAAAAGCGATCGGTTGTACAGTCTGCCAATGAAAACATGGTGGTATTTACAGGCCATGTAAAGCGTGACGGAAGGTGGCAACGGTTGAGATGCAGGGCAAATGTGCCAGGGGGAAAGACAAAGCCGTCGGGAATCTTATAATCTGCAATGTTCAATATTAGCTGAACATCTTGCAACGCAGTCATTTCATTCAATAGTTCGGTGATATCTATAATCTCAAGTAACTCGACCGAGTCAGAAGAATAGCGATAGCAATTGCCCTGGCCCGTAGGTGAATTAAGAATAACTTCAGCCCCACGGGGAATTTTCAACCGCCGTATAGAGCTCCCCAGAAATAGCCAGGCACCGATACCCTCGAGACTCTCAAATTCGAAAACGGGCCGATCGCTATGTAAAAAACCACTTTCTTCGGCAATAATGCGAGTCGCCTCAGCATCGGCCTCATAGCCTGCTCTTATCTGAATAACCTGGTAGTAAACCTTGTCATGATCGAAATTCATTCTATAAGATCTCTCTAGCTAAAATCATAGAGGTAAGCAAGAGGCTTTTCAAGCGAAAAAATTCAGCAAAAATGCCCAAAGGCGTATCGCACAATTCTGTTATGGAATTTCATACCAGCTATGGGATTAGTCTCGCAGTCTGCTCAGAAAGCAACATTCATAATATGTCTCAAAACCAACCTTGCCCAAGACATGAAGAGATTTTGCAATCGCTACCCCGTATTTGGCCGATTTGGGGGATTTTAAGGGGCTGCCTACCGGCCTCCGTGCCTCGGCAGCCTCTGTAACATCCCTGTTACTGAGGGGCAAAGCCCCCTTAATCCGACTCAAAACGTTAAGTTTTATAAAACCAGACCCAGTTTGGCGGCATATTTATAAAGCC
>CAZHLC010000830.1:0-2308 GCA_964532545.1 uncultured Leptospiraceae bacterium
CCGACCCCCAGCTGCGTAAAGACGTGAAGGGTTTTATTGCACAAGAAACCCAGCACGGTGTACTGCATGAGCGCCTCAACAATAAGGTGGTAACTGGCCAGTACGAAATTCAGGGCTTTCTCGACCGATGGACTCATTTCGCATTCAACATTGTAGAAAAGTTTGCTGACCGCTGGCTACCTAAGGCCCTGCCTCTTTCATTTACCGCAGCGGCTGAGCACTTTACGGCCACCTGGGCCATGCATGCCCTGAACTCGCCGTTATTTCAGAATATTGTAGATGAAGAGATGCGCGATCTTATCAACTGGCATGCCATTGAAGAGATTGAGCATAAGCACGTAGCCTTTGATGTGCTGCGTTCAGTTGATGATTCATTTTTTACCCGGGCTGCTGGTATGCTGGTGGCCGGGCCGTTAATTGCCTTTTTATCTTTCTGGGGGGCCCTCTATCTGCTGAGACAAGAAAAAGATCTTGATCTGAAGCAACTTATGGGTACTCTTCTGTACGAGGTAACCAACGATGAGGGTCTGTTGAACCTCTACGTTAAGGCCTTCTTTGAATATTTCAAACCGGGCTTTCACCCCTCAGACGACCAGAGTGAATATGAGGCGGTGGTTGAAATGGCGGCGGCCCTTGAAGAGAGGTTAGCTAAGATTTCTTAGGCTTTTCGTTTCGTTTACGATACTCGGCCGGGGTGCACTCTGCCACCCTGGCAAAGGTCGTATTAAAAGTTGTTTTAGAATAGAAACCTACTTCGTAGGCGATGCTGAGAATAGACTTATCTGGCTCTGCCAATAGAATCTTCTTGGCTTCTTCAACTCTGAATTTGTTAATATAGCTATTAAAATTCTGGCCATAGCTTTCATTGAGAATACGTGAGAGCTGGTGGGTGGTAATAAGCAGCTCATCGGCCAGCTGGGGCAGGCGCAGCTGGTCATCGCGATAGATCTGCTTTTCGTTCATAAGTTCGTTCAGGCGTTGTTTCACTTCATCTACGTTGATGCCACCCAGGTGAACGCTGGCATAACGTTTTTCTTTCAGATCTTCGCGCAGCGTGCTGAAAAAAACCGGATAGCGGGCAGTAAAAATAAACAGCAAGAAAACACAGACTGTAATTAACACCCCGGCCAGCTGCAGCATCACAAAGCTGTTAAAAAAGAAACCCGCTGCAGCGCCGGCTACAGATAACGAGGGCAGCAGCAGAATCAGCCAGACCATGCGGGTATATTTGATGTCGTATTTTTGCCTGATTTCGAGATTTTTGAAAATTAGCAGAATAAAATAGAGTAGCACATTGAGCACCGAGAGGGCTACCACGACTCTGATATAATTGACCTCGCCTATATAAAGATTAGCAATTGATTTGCCTACCCAGTTATCGAATACAAAGAACATCACGATTTCGGTGATGAAGGTGCCCGCCGGCAGAATTAAATGAATACGATGATCAATGGTGCGCTCGAGGGCAAAGTCAACCATATCAAGGGCCTGGCGGTAAATCACCGGCCCAATGAGCAGAATGCTTGAAACCAACAGAAAAGCACCCATGAAGTTATGCTGCAGCCAACCATCGAGAAAAAGCTGCAGGCGCAGCAGAATCGAGCAGATCATCAGTGAAAGTACCGTAATAGGTATTGAGAGACGCCCCCGGCGCAGCGATTCTGTAACTGCAAATAGTAACACGCAGATAGCCCCGGCATAGACGAGAATACGCAGAAACTCGGTAAGGCCGGGGTTGAAACTGTTACTGAGAGCGGCAAAAGTCATTTGATTACCTGCAGCATATCAGTGTTCATTTAAGGGGCAGACGAGAAAGAGAAATTTCGCTGAGCAAAACAATTGACAGCAAGAATCAAACAGAGCCCTCGATTTCTTTTTGTTTTTCTGTGAGCAAACAAAAAGAAACACCCACCGAAGCCCCCGAAGAGGGGCGCCCCTGGTATAATTTTTCAACCGAAGCCCTCGTGGCCGAACTCGAAACCCGCAAAGAAGGTTTAACCGAGTTCGAGGCGGGCAATCGCCTGATTAAATCAGGTTTTAACGAAATTGTTTTTAAAAATATACCTGCCTGGGTGCGTTTTCTGCGCCAGTTCAATGACCCAATGGTCATCATTCTCATGATCACCGCGGCTGTAACCGGGGTGTTAACCTTTTTCGGCTCGCATATGCTGCCCGATACCATCGTGATTGCCGGGGTGGTGCTGCTGAATTCGATGCTGGGCTTTGTACGAGAGGGCAAGGCCGAGGGGGCCCTCGATGCTCTGCGCCGTATGATGGTCGATGAGGCCCTGGTAATTCGAGACGGTGA
>CAZHLC010000831.1:0-2304 GCA_964532545.1 uncultured Leptospiraceae bacterium
CGGTGAACGTTTTTGTTCATGCTCATAGAGCTGCTCTTCAATACGGGCCCAGCTGCGCTGTTTGACAAAATGGTCAACGGGTTCGTTGGCCTGCAAATCACGCAGGCCTGCGAGTTTTTTCGCTTGCTGGTTATCGATGCCGGGCTCATCAAAACCCAGCAACGACCTGAGAGCTTTTTGATTTTCAGTCACGCTCGGCCCCCAGTTGAATATTTAAATCATCTTTAAATTCGTTATACAACAGAGTCTGTATCTTATCGAAGCTACGCCTGACGGTGCTTTTGCTTTTGCCAGTTACTTCAGCGATCTCATCGTGAGTCAGCTGGTAATCAACCCGCAGACCGAAGATCTCATAAAGATAAACATCTTCTTTCTGCAAAAGCTGGTTCATACCCTCGCGCAACAGCTTGAAATCTTGATCAACAAAACGGCCAGCCTGTTCAGAGCTGAGGCTTTCTTCTTCAAAACGGCCTTTCTTTTTCTGGTGAGTCACCAGGGTGTGATAGGCACACTTGAATATGTAGGCCCGCTCATTCTTGATCTTATTTTTCTGGTAGTATTTTAAAGCCTGCACGAAAGTATCTTGAGCCAGATCTAGAGCCATCTCTTCTGAACGAATACGTTTCTGCAGATATCGTAGAATCTGATCGAAGTAAGCTTCATAGATGCGTTTGATTTCTTCAGCAGACACGGTTGTTTAGAAACTGACCACCCAATGGTGGCCAGCACTTCGCTCTCATCTAGTAAACAGTTTTTTCTAGAATCAATCGTAATCGGCATCGAGTACACTGTAATCTTCTTTGATTGTGGTGTAGTCTTCGATTTTGCCGGTGTCGGCATTCATATTCCAGTTGAGTTTCTGCGTCCATTTCAGGGCGGCCGGGTCTGATACAGCTTTATCTTCAATGGCTACACCAAAACCTTCTTTTACATCAACATCGCTTTTATCTGTTTTGACATTGACCTTGCCTTCATTCACACAAAGCCAGAGGGCATCTTTCTTTTTTTCGCCATAAGAGAAAAAGAACTCGGTGCCGCGAACGCCCGCAACAGAAGTAGGGGTGCGAATGCGGTATTTTTCGCCCGCCCGGCGTTTATTTACTTTTGAGAATACTCCGCCGCGGCGTAAATTGAGGGTGATGTTTTCAGAGCCACTGAGCCTGCTCAGGGCAATCTGCGAATTCTGGCGCAATTTCAGGCGGGTGCCCCTTTTGAATTTGATCAGCGCGGTTGAGCGCTTGCCAGTGCGAATTTCATCTCGCTGGCCCAGCCTCATACCAATGCGGGCTTTTTTCCATTTGTTTTTAATTTTCACCTCAACCTTGCCTTTAGTGAAAACAATGGCAGCTGATTTAGCCGAGAGCGAGACGCTCGCCCCGAAAACCAGCAAGGTAAAGAGAATCAGGGTTCTTTTTTTCATGTTAATTATCCTTATCAGGCAAATTGGCCTATTGTAACCCTGAAGAGTGGTATTTGTTGAATTAGGTGCTCAAAAAAAATGAGTTTTGCGAAAAAAGTGCAGATTTAAGGATTTCTGACAAAAGGCCTTAAACAACCTTCTTTAAAAGCCCCTGCGACATATAACCAATCATGGCCAGCTGGCTGGGCAGATAGCCACTGTATTTAGGAATCGTGGGCTCGTAATCGACCTTGTGGTTCTCATAGAACATCTGCAGGCTGGGCCGGGGCAGAATACCTCTTTCTTGTACCATAGCGCAGGGTACCACGATAACCCGGGGTATCAGGGGCAAGAGTGACATATACTCGACGGCGGGTTTTGCACACTTCTTACACTTTCCCCGCTGCAGATTGGGCGGAGGTCGATAGGCCTGGTAATCAAGCAGGGCCTCATCGGGCAATTCAACATCATTTTCGAAATAGAGCAGAACGTCGCCATAGTCTGCATTATTAAAACTCTGGCAAATTGAGCAGTGGCAGATGAGGCGCATAAGTGGCTGGGTTGATACTTTAAAGCTGACGCTTTTACATTCACAGGTTGCTTTGGCAGAGGTCATGATTGAGAGTTAAACTGCATTGCTTCTTCGAGTTCAAAGGCGATTTCAATGAGGCGCTTCTCGCCACCCACCGGGCCGGCAAACTGTACACCAATGGGCAGCCCCTCTGAGCTGAGGCCAATGGGCAGTGAGATGGCCGGGGCACCGCAGATATTCTGGGCCGGGGTGAAAGGCACATAGCCCATTAAACGGTCGAGCATTTCATCAAAGTCGGGCTGGCCGGGGTTGTATTCACCAATCTTAGCGGGGGGTTGACCCATGGCTGGTGAGATGATGATATCGTACTTCT
>CAZHLC010000832.1:0-2303 GCA_964532545.1 uncultured Leptospiraceae bacterium
TTCGAAAAAACAGTGATCAAAACCGTTACCAAGTTTTCGCTACAGAGACGGGTTTTCTTCAGCAGCTTCAATCTGTTTTCACTGAAGCGGCTGCGGCGCTTTACTGACGTTGGTATTGGCCTGCTCATTGAACCTGGCTTCTTATTCAACCTGCGCCTGCTGCTTTCACGCATTTTGATTCGCCCTGACTTTATTCATTTACCCGACACTGAAACGACCGCTGAACTCTGTGCAGAACTGAAAGAGGCTGGCTATGGTTTACTGGTCTGGACGGTCAACGACCCCAAACGGGCCCGCGAACTGTTCGACATGGGTATAGACATTGTAGTGACTGATAACATTGCCATGCGGGCTGGTTTTAAACATGATTAAACAGCGGCTTTAATACGTTTCAAAGCCATTTCACCAGCCCGTTTACCCATTTCATAAGTGGCCCGCACCCCATAGGGGTTTGTGTAATCCCACGTGGTGATGGGCAGTTTGCCCGGTGGCTTGATAAAAATGGTCTTTTCAAAGCGCTCATCTTTGCGGTGCTCGTAGAGAAAGCGGGTCAGTGGCTCATAGTAGACCGCAATCACCACATCAATATCATCAGGCAGGTTCACAATGGGCAGATTATCATAGATGCCCCCATCAAGATAGTAGTGGCCGTCAGACATCTGCTGCAACTCAACCAGAGGCGGCGCACTGCTGGCCGCCAGAATAATATCTTCGATCTGTTTCTTCGATGACAGGTCTTTGTTAGTAAACACTACCTCTTCGAGGCCCACTTCTTCAACAATCTGTCTAAGCAGTGGCTCATACTTTCCATCACGTTCAAATAATTTAAACTCACGGTTATAGGCGTTGTAGAGTCGCGCAATCAGTTTGAAATATGCTGCCCGGTTTGCTTCAGGGTTAAGCTGTTCATTCACTTTTAAGCTGTTGAAAAAAAATTGAATATCTGTTTTTCGAATCTTTTCAATATTAATATGATTGGCAATAGTTGAGCGGTACATCTCTTCATGAGGAAAGGGGCGCTTGAGAGACAACAGCTTGCTGAAATAAAAGTTTGATTCATTCTGAAACGTAATAGAACAGAAATAATCGATCACCTCTTCAGTAACCCCACTCACCAGGCTGAGGGCCATGGCAGAGCCAGCTGATGTGGCCGAGATCGCCCTGATCTTGATACCCTTGCGCTGCAGCACCGTGGCTACCCCCAGCCCGAAAAAGGCCTTGCAGCCACCCCCGGCAATCACCAGCCCCACACGCGAACGACGAAACAGGCGCTTCAGAGTTAAAGCCATATCAGTTCTCAGCTTGCCCGCTTAACTGGCGGTATATTCGTTTTACCGGCGTGCCACGTTTATCAATGATGCGGGCGGTTAACAGAATCGCCACTTCACGGCGAGAGAGCCGCTTGGCAGAATTTGCAAAAACAAAATTAATCACCGGAATATCTTTCAACAGTGGAATACCAACAGTATCATCAATCTGTACGTAATTCACAAAGCCCGCGATTACCAGAGTTTTACCGCTGCGGCTGTTGGCTACCAGTCTGGTGCGGGTCAGATTTTTCTGGGGGGCCTGCAGGTTGCCATCATCGTCAAATGAGATCAGAGTTGCAGTCGAAGATTCAATATCAAGCTGCAGATTCAATTTTTTCTTTTTCACATCGGTAATGCGCGGTACAATAATCATCTTGGTACCGGCTTCGAGAAACTCAAAAGTATTTGAAATCACCCCGGCCGCCGAGGCATTGCTGGTGGGGTAAGGTATCTCTTGACCGATGTAGATAGAGGCCCGGCTGTTTTCTTCAACCAGAATGCGGGGTGATGATACAATGTTTACTTCACCATTGATGCCCACCGCAGCGAGGCCCAGCTGAATAGACTTGGGCGCATCAGCAGAAGGAAAAGGCACGTCATCAAAAACTGCAGAAATCTGCAGGCCACCAGCCTGGGCCGAAATGGGCGCGCGGGTTGATTGAAAGCGGGCGGTTAGAAAGTTCTGCTGGGTATTCTGCTCAACAATCTGATAAAAAGCACCCACATTCTGCTCGTCAGCATATTCAATTTCGATCACCCGGGCAGTAATCTGCACCTGCTGATTCTCAACTTCAATCTTGGTTAGAATCTGTTCAATTTTATCTAAACGCTGTGGCAGGTCGGTGAACACAACCCGCGAGGTGCGCTTGTTGATCACAATTTTACCCAGGCCCCTGGTCAAATAGGGGCGCGCAGCCAGCACCGCCTTGCGCAGTGAAGCCCAGCGAATCTCATAGCCCCGGCTCCGGGTCAGCTTTTTCTGGGCATACACAC
>CAZHLC010000833.1:0-2302 GCA_964532545.1 uncultured Leptospiraceae bacterium
ATTGTCAGCATTTAGTGACTCTATTTGCCAAAGACATGGCTGGCAATTTTGCTAACAGCTTTAATATTGTAAAAACCGACCGCTATGCGCCCTGTGATAACAGCACCACAGCCCACAGCTGCAATCTCACTTTTACAGATAATGCCGATGCACCCATCGGTCTTGCTACCAATAGCGGCCTGGTCAAGGCGAAGATCTTTATACAAGAAGGTGCAAACTCTGGCATGATCTCAGATGGCAGCTCACCGCTGAATAATATCAGGCTTCTGGTAGGCCGTATGGTCATCGGCGGTGCCAATGCTGCCATGAATTATCACCAGATGGGTGGGGCTGAAGGTAACTGGCTTATTACCGATACCAATGCCCGCGACTTAGACTGTGATAATATAATTCAGAACAACGCCACCCCGCCCTGGCTCAATGTAACTCCATATTTTGAGGGAAAGTACGATACCACGGCAACCGGTGATGGTACGATGTTAATACCGGTAGATCTTTCAGGTGCCACCGAAGGTGCCTACTGGTTCTTTGTCTGCGCCCTTGATAACGCCGGCAATTGGAGCATGATTATAGACCAGGGTAATTCTAACATTGAGACTACTGTCAATTCAAAGCGGTCGCCCAATCGGGTTGATTTGTCAAATTTCAACGCTGACCCGGCATCTTTTCCTGATCATAATTATGCTTCTGCTAATGTTGCCCAGGTAGTTGTAAATGCACTGGTACCAAGTTTAAGAGCTAGGCTGATGGTAGATAAGAATGGGCCTGATGATGTTCCTACCCCACCGAATTCTTGTACTACCGACCCCTGTATTGTGCGAATATTGCCGGCCGGGGTGCCCCAACCACAGGGCCCTGAAACTGATGTGCGCATTGCCTACTCGCCCACTGGTTTCAGTGGTTCTTCGACTCTGATGGCGGGCGTTAAGCTGCCCCCTGATAATTCGGGTATAAAAGGGGTGTATTGGCGACCTCGATTTTTGCTGGCAGGTAAACGGGGTGTCGAACGACAATCTATATGTCTGGCTTGAAGATAATGCGGGCAATATTAACAGCCCCGGTGCTGTGGCTTCGCGTAAGCTGTTTATTGATACCACACCACTTGCTAAGCCTTTTAATCTGAATATTACACCTAATCCGACTCTGAACCCAACTCCTACGATTACCTGGGAAGGGGCAACCGACCCAAGCGGCATTTCTCACTACATAGTCTGCTATTGGCAGGCATGGGCGGCATTTAGTTACAATGATCTTTTAAACCTTCATAATAATATTAATGGTTCATGCCCCAGCTCTGCACTACTCTTAGGGCGAACCTCTTACACGGTAAGCCCACACAAGCATGTTGGTCTGCCGGCTGATATTCAGAGCCTGGTAGTTCCCGTTGGTCAACCCATAAGTGCGGGCCTGTGGCACTTCGCCATTTATGAAGTTGATAATTCTGGTAATATTTCGCAGCCATCAGATTTGTACTCACTGGCCCTCAGTGATGGCTCTTCGCGCCTTAGTTTCACGAATGAAAATGAAGACTTCTCTCTGGGCGGTATTTCGCCGCGAACGGGCTCAACCGGTGTCTATTCTTTTAAGGTGAGGTATACTGATACCCTTGATACCGCGCCTATAGTAGCTCAGGTCTGGGTCGATGCAAACGGCGATGGCACCTATGCCGAAAGTGAAAAACACGATATGGATCGGGCAAAAGATGGCAGCACTTCAGACAATGCAAATTATTTCAACGGCGAAGACTATATTGAGGTGGTTAATCTCACCTACAACCCGGCGACTAAGGGCAAAATCAATTATCGATTCTCATTTCAAAACGCGAACGGTGCCTCAATCAATGGTTCGACCAATGGTGACCCCACCATCGACAACGAGATGCAACTTGACCCCTACGATTTAAACACCTTTCCGGGAATGATGCAGGTGCGTAACAACGTCTGGCGGCCTGGTAGCATTCAGGTGCCAACAATATTGCTTAAGCCCCCTGCGAACAAAGCAGACCAGATCAAGGTATCAATCTATGACCCAGACGGTCGTTTAATAAAAACCATTATCAACTCTGGCCGCTACAGTGCCAACACCCGATTCGTAAGATGGGATCTTAAGTCTAAGAGCGGCCGGCCTGTGGGGGCTGGGGTCTATACTGCGGTTTACTTTGCAGGTGCTGAGCGCACATTTAAGAAGATTATAGTTTTGCGGTGATTAACCTGTCTTTTTCAACACAACAATAAATTCATCATTGCCTTTTTGTAGGTCTAAGGAATCAATGAGTTCAATTTGAAAGCCTTTGCTTTGCATG
>CAZHLC010000834.1:0-2298 GCA_964532545.1 uncultured Leptospiraceae bacterium
CATTTTCAAAAAAAGCGTAAATGCTGATAAAAACCAGCTGAAACAGATGTCGACGGCTACCGGGGCCGACTATCTGGTCTTTGGTGAATATACTTTCCTTAAAAGAAAAAAGAAGCTGCAGATCATTGCCAGGGTTTATGACCTGTCTGACCAGCAGCGTATTGGTCAGGCCAGTGCCCTGACACCCATTGATTCTAACCTCTTTGCGGCCGTCGACCGGGTTGTGGTGAAAATAGTGCGCGATATTTACAAGTTTGCCAAGAAGCAAGAAAAAGAAAAAGGTAAAAGCAAGATCAAGGTAAAGCCCACGGCCTTTGATATGAGCAAGGTGCGGGTGCGCCGTCGCAATGCCTTTGCCATTAGAGCCGGTGAAAATATTGACTTTCGAGAAAATAAGATTCTGCTCAGCGGTCGGCGCGCTGCCTTTGCGGCTGATATAAAACGTAAAAAACAATCTTTCTTTGTCTACAATCGAAAACGTTTTGGGCCCTATGACTACAAGCGCCCTACAGTCTATTCTAAGGCCGGTGCCTGGGGCTTCTCGGCCCGTACCAAACGGGGCTACTATGCAGTGGTGAATGGCCGCAGCTTTGGGCCCTATAAAACAGCGGTGGTTACCGCAAGTAACTATGGGCCCCAGGTCGCCTACAGCTATACTGATAAACGGGGCCGCAGCTATTTCACTATTAATAGAAAACGACGTGGCCCCTATAAATATACGACCTATGTGAGCTTCAACCCCGATGGCAAGGGGTGGGGTACCTATATTCAGAAAGATGATGGCCGATATCTTATGGTGAATAATCAAGAGTTCGGCCCCTATGACAGTGTATATTCACCCCGCTTTTCTAAAGACGGCTCACACTGGAATGCCTACGCCAAAAAGGGTAAACAATACTACCAAGTCGTTGATGGTAAGCCCCTGGGCCCATTTGACCGGGGTATCTATTCAATTACTTATGCACCAGAGGGTAAAAACTATATTTTCAGTGCCCAGCAGAACAAAAAGTCGGTGCTATTCTATAATGGTAGTAAGGTGGCTACACATGATCGAATTATGCGGGCTACTCTCAGTGATGAGGCTGGCCATTATGCTTATTCTTACCGCCAGGGGCGCAATACCTTTGTAAAAGTCGGGCAGAAGACCCTGGGCCCATTTCGCTCAGCTACAGTTTCTGTGGGTGGCAAGACCAGCTATTTGCTCTCAGTAAACGAGTTGCCGAAGGCGGGCACCCCAACAGCCCAGCAAAAAAAGGGCAAAATGGTCTATTTTAACCAGCAGAAGTTCGGGCCCTATAAATACGTTTATTACATGCGTATGAGCCCCGATGCCAAACACTTCAGTTTTGTCGGAATTAACCAGAAGCAACAATCTGTGGTGATTGATGGCAAAGTAATGGGCACCTATAAAAGTGCGGGTGGGGTTACTTACAGCCAAGATGGCAAGAGCTACATGTATTCTTTTAAAAAAGACAACCAGTGGTTTGTGAAAACAAATGATAGCACACTGGGGCCATTCAGGTATGTCATGCGCAGCTATTTCAAAGACGATACGGCCATCGTAAGAGCCAGTGAGACTGGTGGGCAGGTTATTTATATTGGCAAATTGAAGTTCGGCCCCTTTGTGCGCGTCGGTGATCTGCTTTACGATGAGCCCCACGAAGTCTGGGCCTTTGCTTTTATGAAGGGTAAGAGCTGGTATCATACCATCGGTAATAAAGAGTTCGGCCCCGATACCTTTGGCTTGACTTACAAGCAGACCCCAAAGGGCTCAGCATTTCACTGGATGAGTCTGAAAAGAAGGCGTATCAGTTCTCATAGCGTTTTATTGAAATGAGAAAAGTTCTGCTGCTGTTGATGTTTTTGTCAACAGCAGGCCAGGCCCAGCAGCCCTTCAAAGAAGCCTACGCCGGTGAGTACCAGCAGGCACTTGAGTACCTGGCAACAAATCTTGAACAGTTTAAACAGGTGCTGGGTAAACAGCAAGAAGACAGCAGGGTGCTGATTGCGGTGGTGTTTCCTGAGATGGTGCGCTATTCTATTATTCAAGACAAGGTTGAAACCATCAGCCTTAAGGTCTTCTATACCAACCTGGGCAAAGACTACTCAAACTTCTCAATTGGGCGCTTGCAGATGAAGCCCAGCTTTGTTGAGAAGCTTGAGACAGCGGCCCGAAAGATCAAACACTGCAGAGCCCTGTCAGTGTTTACGGGTACAAAGGCAGAAGACCGGCGTCGCCAGCGCGTTTCACGCCTTGAGCAGATTGACTGGCAGTTGCATTACCTGGCCTGCTTTGCC
>CAZHLC010000835.1:0-2294 GCA_964532545.1 uncultured Leptospiraceae bacterium
CTTGATCAAGGCCTGCACTTCTTTCATTTGATTGAGCTCTTTGAGAGTTTCGGGGGCTGCGATGCCCTGGGTTTCGAGATACTTGCTTACGTCTTCAATACTGGGAATAATCAGCGCCCCCAGGCTCTTCTTATCCTGGCCTACGACCACAATCTGTAGAATATAGGGGCTCTGAACCAGAGCGAATTCAATGGGTTCAGGCTCAAGGTTTTCGCCGCCTAAAAGCACAATTGTGTCTTTAGCGCGGCCGGCGAATTTCAACTCGCCCTGTACTGTATACATCAGCAGGTCGCCTGAGTTTAACCAGCCGTCTTGAATGATTTCTTTGGTTTTTTTAGGCTGCTTGTAATACCCCTGCATTACATGATCGCCTCTATGCCAGGCAATGCCCTTAACACCAGGCTCGGTG
The DNA here is from genome assembly GCA_964532545.1 of uncultured Leptospiraceae bacterium. Classification (GTDB taxonomy): domain Bacteria; phylum Spirochaetota; class Leptospiria; order Turneriellales; family CAZHLC01; genus CAZHLC01. Next base: position 410 of record CAZHLC010000835.1, read on the forward strand.
ACCTCGCGGCCGGCTTCATCAAGCAGTTTAATGTCAACGCCGGGTATGGTTGTGCCCAGGGTACCAATGGTGAGATTCTGCAGATCGCGCCGGGTTGAAATGCCGGCAACTTCGGTCATACCATAACCCTCAAGAATGGGAATGCCAATGGCCTTGAAAAAACGGTCAATGTATTCAGGCAGAGCCCCTGCGCCCGAAAGGGCAAAGCGCAGAGAGCCGCCCATACCCTTTCTGATTTTGGCAAATAGAACCTGGGCCAGCAGGTTGGGTACAAACAACAGGGCTACTATGGGCAATGAAATAAGCTTTTTGCCCAGGGTTAACAGAAAGAACTCTTTATTCAAAAGGTAGATCTTGCCCTTTATGCGATCGACATGGTAGTCAAAGGCCAGAGCAGTCTTGTGAAATGTATTAAAGATACCTTTGGCAACCGCCGGGCCACTCTTGACTCGATCGAAGATTTTATTGTAGAAGGCCTCCCACACTCTTGGTACTGAGAGCAGCACTGTGGGTTTGATCTCTTGCAGATCTTGCGCCAGGGTAGGAATACTGGTAAAAGCCATTGAGCCACCTGAACGTACTACCACTGTTTCAAGCAGGCGCTCGGCAATATGCCAGGGGGGCATGTAGGCCATGGTGCGGTCTTCGGGGTTCATGTCGACCCCCTCAATGGCTGTAATAAAATCAAAAACCATGTTGCCATGGCTGAGCATTACGCCCTTGGGCACACCAGTGGTGCCTGAAGTATAAACAATGGTGCCCAGATCTTTACCCTTGATTTTCTGGCCGCGATCGTGAAAGATTTTGTCAGAACCCTTTGACTTTTTCTCACCCAGGGCCTTCAGCTCATCAAGTGAGTAATACTTAATACCACGGCGTTTGGTAATGCGCCCGGGTTTGTCATAGAAAATAATGGTTTTAAGACTTTTAAATTCACCCAGGTGTTTCTGCAGCTTTTTGTAAACTGCCGTGTTTTCAAGAACCAGGGCCTTACAGCCCGAGTGTTTCAGAATGTAGCGCAAATCATCGGTGGTGGCGTCTGTTCCGCGGGGAACGTCAACGCAGCCAATGTTGGTGATGGCCATGCTGAGACGTAGCCACATGTGGCCCACATCGGCGATAAGGCCCACGGTATTACCTTTTTTGAGATTAAGGGCAGCCAGGCCCAGACCTATATCGACTACGTCTTCATAAAAGTCATCGTAGCTTACCTGCTGGTAGGTTTTGCCATCGGGTTTATAGTGTTGAACGGGGCGGGGGCCAAAGTTTTCACGGGCCCGGCGCATCAGCCAGTACAGACTGGCTTCGGGAAGATCAGGTGCTACAGACATGGTTATTCCTTTTTTGGTATTAATTGTAGAGGTCGTCGATTTCTTTGGCGTACATCTCAAAAACCACATTACGTTTGATTTTGAGAGTCTGGGTCATCTCAACCCCTGGCTCAAACGGCTTTTCTAGAATATGAAAATTGGTGATTCTTTCAAACGATTTAAAACCGGTTTTCGAAGAAACCCGTGATTTAATCTCGTTTTTGTAGAGGTTTTTAATCTCACCATTATCGCGCCATTCTGCAATGTTTTCACTGATATTCTGGCCCTTGGCTGCCATTTCTTTGACCACATTTTCAACATTGGGCACGATCAGGCAACCCAGGGTTTTGCGGTCTTGGCCTACTACAATGATCTGGTCAACATAGTTTGAGGCTACCAGGGCCTTTTCAATGGGCTCTGGCTCAAGGTTTTCACCACCCAGAAGCACAATGGTGTCTTTGGCCCGGCCGGCAAACTTGAGCTCACCGGTGGTGGTACGCATCATGATATCGCCTGAGTTTAAATATCCGTCAACGAGAACCTTTTTGGTTTTTTCGGGTTCTTTGTAATAACCC
>CAZHLC010000836.1:0-2289 GCA_964532545.1 uncultured Leptospiraceae bacterium
CACCGCAGCTAAAGAGCGCATGCTCGAACTCAATGACAGCATAAACTGGAAGCCAAAGGCAACAGGCACGGGCCGCTTTGGTAACTGGCTGGCAAATCTGCAAGACTGGAATCTTTCACGTTCAAGGTTCTGGGGCATACCCATTCCCATCTGGGCTACTGAAGACGGCAGTGAGCGACGCTGCATTGGCTCAGTCGAAGAGCTGCAGGCAGCCTGCAAACAGGCCGTAGAAGCCGGGGTAATGCAAAGTAACCCCCTGGCCGATTTTGAGCCCCAGAATTTTTCTGCTGAAAACTATGACGGGGTAGACCTGCATAAACCCTTTGTTGATGACATTGTGCTGGTTTCGGCAACAGGCCAGCCCATGCGGCGTGAAAATGACCTCATAGATGTGTGGTTTGACTCTGGGGCCATGCCCTATGCGCAGTGGCATTACCCCTTTGAGAATAAAGAAGTCTTCGAGCAGAAGTATCCGGCCGATTTTATTGCCGAGGGTGTTGATCAGACCCGTGGCTGGTTTTTTACCCTGCATGCCATTGCCACTATGTGCTTCGATCAAATCGCCTATAAGAACGTTATTTCAAACGGGCTGGTTCTTGATAAGAATGGGCATAAAATGTCTAAACGCCTGGGCAATGCCGTCGACCCCTTCGAAGTATTAAAGAAACATGGGCCAGATGTGACCCGCTGGTATATGATTTCAAATGCCCAACCCTGGGATAATCTCAAGTTTGATCTCGACGGGCTGGTTGAAGTGCAGCGCAAGTTCTTCAGGGCCCTGTCGAATACCTATTCATTTTTTGCATTGTATGCAAACATCGATGATATTGATATCAGCAGCAAAGAAATCGCGTTTGAGGCACGCCCTGAGATTGACCGGTGGATCTTATCACGTCTGAACAGCCTGGCCCAGATTGTTGATGAAGCGTATAGCGACTATGAACCAACCCGGGCGGCCCGGGCGCTGCAAGAATTTGTGGTTGATCATCTCAGCAATTGGTATGTGCGCCTCTGCCGGCGCCGCTTCTGGAAAGGTGTTATAAATGATGATAAACTGGCGGCCTATCAGACTCTGCATACTTGTCTGGTGTTGGTTGCAAAAATGGCTGCACCCATTGCCCCTTTTTACAGCGATCGCCTCTATCAAGACCTGACTGGTGGCAAACAATCGGTGCACCTGGCTGATTTTGTTAAATCAGAGCAGAGTTCCATAGACACTGACCTTGAAGAGAGAATGCATCTTGCTCAGGTAATTTCTTCTCTGGTGCTGGGCCTGCGCAAAAAAGAAAACCTGAAGGTGCGCCAACCCCTGCGCAAGGTGATTGTTCCGGCGAATAGCAGTAAGGTAGCAGGCCAGCTACGTGAAGTTGCTGACTTGATACTTTCTGAGGTCAACGTAAAAGAGCTTGAGGTGCTTGAGGGTGAAGCACAGGCCCTGTTAAAAAAGAAAATCAAGGCAAACTTCAAAGCCCTGGGGCCCCGCTTTAAACAAGATATGAAAGAAATTGCAGCTAAGGTGCAAGAGCTTACCCAAGAAAACATTCGTACTATTGAAGCAGAGCAGAAGTTCACTTTAAAGCTGACCGCGAAAGAAATTGAAATTGAAATTGGTGATGTCGAAATTACCTCTGAAGATATACCAGGCCTTGCAGTGGCCAGTGAGGGCAGCATAACCACGGCCATTGACGTCGAGCTTGATGATGAGCTGCGGGCCGAGGGCATTTCACGTGAATTTGTGAACCGCATTCAAAACCTGCGCAAAGACAGCGGGCTTGAAGTTACAGACCGCATTGAACTTGAGATTCTGACCAATGATGCCCTTGATGCCGCTCTGCAGCAGAACCAGCAGTATATCTGTGATGAAACTCTGGCCAGCTCTTTTAAAATCGTAGAAAATATTTCACAAGAAAACAAAGTCGATATCGAAATTGAAGAAAACATTCAAACCGTAATTGGCATTGGCAAAGCCTGAGCGTGCGTGCTCTGGTGAGCGGGGCTACCGGTAAAATCGGTGCAGCCATTTGCGCAGGCCTGGCTGAGCATGGTGCCCAGCTTTATATGGTGGCCCGAAATGAAGCCAGGGTGAAAGAGGCTGGCTTACAGAAAATTGCAGGTAACTGGCTTTTCGCCGATCTCGCAGAGGCTGATCAAATTAACCGGTTAGCAAACCAGATCAAGGGGCCCCTCGATATTCTGATTAACAATGCGGCCATGTGCCCCAGGGGAAGGCAAGAGAACAGCCAGGGGCTCGAAACACAATTTGCCACCAATATTCTAGGCTATTTGCGG
>CAZHLC010000837.1:0-2272 GCA_964532545.1 uncultured Leptospiraceae bacterium
GTATACTCATAGTCAGAGCCAAAGGCCTTGTTCGAATTTTCTACTACGGCCTCAATAAATACACCATTGTTGGGGTCGGGCTCAAAGTCACGACTGTCATAGGCAATACCAAACTTGGCTGTATTATCCCATCCGCCGCCGAAACCAACAACGTTATTTGCCAGCTGGTCGGCCTTGAGCAGGGTTGTGCCGTTGGTCGTCTGCACAGTGTTGCCGGCCGCATCGACGCCGTCTTGTACCGTACCGGTAAAGTCACGTATAACCACCCGAGAAGCATTGAAGCCGAAAATAGGCCTTACGACCCCGCGAAAGATATAAAACAGGTCAAGTTCACCGGTGACAAACCATGAAGGTCTCTCAAACTCAAACTGATTAAATTTCTTGTTTGTTGTATTCGTAGAAGTGTCTATCTTTTCAATTTCATCAAGGTAATCGATGTATTTCAGGTCTTGCTTGCCATTGGCTGAAAGACTCTGCATGGTGCGCTCGCCCACCCCGAAATAGTTGGCCGCAATATTCTTTTCAAAGCTCAGAGCAGAACGTAATCTGAATTTTGTATTTAAAAAATAAGGGGCATCGTAGTTCAGCTCATGAAACTGAAAACCGTTAGTGGTCTGAAAAAACTGGGCATATAATCTATGGCGGTATGGAGTATACTTGAATAGCACATCTTCTTTGGCACCATTGTCAAAATAAAATACCCTGGCACCATAACCTACGCCCCGGTCTGGGTCGCTATTGATCAGAGGTAGACCAGTGAAATACCCCCCCACTATTTTCTTTTCAAGGTCTGCATCTGTCAGTGGTCGCTTATTGGCGACAATATCTGCAAACTCGCCGGCATTTTCAGTGCCACCTGGTTCGGCCTGGGCATAAAGTGGCATTGCTGCAATCAGCGAGACCAGCATTAATACTTTCAATTTTGGCATGTTACTTCCTTCTTTTCTTTCTTGTTCAACCTTTTAACGACCACGAACCAGTTGAGTAATTCGTTCAGCCGCCTCTCTTGCCGATACATCTGAGACATCGACAACCGCATGGGCTACTTCATTATACCAGGGCTTGCGCCTTTGCAGAACGTCAGACAGTGATTCTTGCCCCGGCGATGATAATGCCGGCCTGTTTTTGTTTTTTTTCAACCTGTCAAGGCGGGCCAGCAGCTTATCATCATCAATGTAGCAATATATGCAAAGAAAACTTGCTTTTAGTATGTCAATCTTTTCTTGAGATTTACGGCCCGCCGGGCCTTCAACAATGCCACCGCCCATATCAACCAAAAGAGGGGCTTCAAAGCTGCTCACCTCTTGCAGATAGTACGTTTCTTTTTCTCGAAAATGGTTCCACCCTTTTTCTTGAACCAGCTCTTCAATACTCTGCCCCTCATGCTCTGTGATATAGCTATCAAGCGAGACTCTTTTAATCTGCCACAGACCTTCAAGGTGGCGGGCAATGGTACTTTTACCAACCCCACGAAAACCAATCAAAGCTATTCTTTTCTGGGGCGGGCTGTCTGTTTTCTTTTTTCGATCAGATGGTTTTCTGCTCATTTGCGTTTGAGTTCACGCTTGAGAGCTTCTTCCATCACTTTGATGGGGGCATCGACCCCGGTAAACAATTCAAACTGCAGGGCACCCTGATAAAGCAGCATCTTTTCACCGGTAATCAGATCGAGTTTTTTGTTTTTACCAAGTTTAAGAAATGGCGTCATTTGAGGATTATACACAATGTCAAAAATGGCCTGATGTTTAAATAAAAACTCTTTCGTCAGCGGCAGACTACGCTGAGATGCATGACCCTTCATGCCCATGGGGGTGGTTTGAATAATCAGGTCATACCCCTTGACCTGTTCAGGGTCAACCAGCACAGAGCGCTCGACCCGTCGAATCACCCGGCGTGTTCGCACTTTGGCCGCACGTTTGCGCTGGCGTGCGCTCTGGGCTTCAGGGTAGAAAAGCAGTTCAAATGCGGGGGGCTTTTTAATCAAACGCAGATTGCGCACCAGACCACTGACGGCCCGGCGATTGCGGGCCAGAAAACCGATCTGAGCAGGTTTTTTCTCAAGCAGTGCAAAGGCAATGGCCCTGGCCGAGCCACCTGAACCAATCAAGAGAATTTTTTTGCCCTGAATTTTAAAACCAGATTGTTCAATAGCCTTAACAGCCCCGCGCCCGTCTGTGTTATACCCCTCAAAGATATCAGCTTTATTGCGAATGAGCGTATTAATCGAGCCAATCTGTAGAACAGATGCGGCTAAGGCTTGAACCCGATCACA
>CAZHLC010000838.1:0-2269 GCA_964532545.1 uncultured Leptospiraceae bacterium
ATCTTATGTGTGGGTGAAACTCTTGAAGAACGTGAAGCTGGACAGGTTGAAAAAGTTCTGCGCACTCAGCTTACTGATGGCCTTGAAGGTGTCGAGTTTGACGCTAAGAATTTCATTATTGCTTATGAGCCAGTCTGGGCGATCGGCACCGGCAAGGTGGCCAGCCCCGAAGATGCTCAAAACGCTCATGCATTTATTCGCAAATTGCTTGGTGACATGTTTGGTAATGAGGTATCTAGCCAGGTTAGACTGCTTTATGGCGGCTCAGCCAAACCGGGCAATATAGGTGAGCTGATTCAGCAGACTGACATTGATGGTGCTCTGATTGGGGGTGCCTCGCTGAAGGTCGATTCATTCTCTGAGATGATTGATATCATATCAGCGAAAGGGTAATTTTATGAATGTAAATGAAAACCAGATTGCATCGATAGTTGATGAAGTTGTAAGACAGATTCAGGCCCAGGGCGTTAATGTCAGTGGGCCCTCGTCGATCGATGCCGATTACATAGCCGATGGGGTCTTTCCTACCATTGATGCTGCGGTAGCAGCTGCTACAAAGGCATATCATGAATTTCAAGAGATTGGCCTGCGCCAGCGGGTACAGATTATTGAAACTATCAGGCAGGTTCTACGTGATCATGCGCAAGAGCTGGCCCGCATGGCTGTTGAAGAAACAGGCCTTGGCCGGGTTGATGACAAAGTTATTAAAAATCTATTGGTAATCAATAAAACACCGGGCGTTGAGTGCCTGCAGGCCTATGCCTATTCAGGCGATGATGGTCTGGTGTTGATTGAACGCGCCAACTGGGGCGTGATTGGTTCGATTACCCCCACAACCAACCCTTCTGAAACAATAATAAATAATGGCATTGGTTTTCTGGCCGCCGGTAATACTGGGGTTTTTAACCCGCATCCGCGTGCTAAGGGTACTTCTGCACACACAATCAGACTCATCAATAACGCGGCGGTTTCAGCCGGTGCGCCGAAGAATCTACTCACCTGTATTGCCAGCCCCACTCTTGAATCGGCTGGCCAGGTAATGCACCACCCCGGTATCAATCTGCTGGTGGTTACCGGTGGGCCCGGTGTGGTCAAGGCCGCCTTTCAATCGGGCAAAAAAGTGGTCTGTGGTGGCCCGGGTAACCCGCCCACAGTAGTTGATGAAACTGCCAAGCTTGAACGGGCCGGTGTTGATATTGTCAAGGGGCATTCTTTTGATAATAACATCATCTGTACTGACGAGAAAGAAGTCATCGCGGTGGCCTCGATTGCTGACAAGCTCATTGACGTTATGCGTACCGCAGGCGCATACCAGATTAACTCAAGTCAAATCGACCGCTTAACTCAGCTTGTTCTTAAAGATATGGGCCAGGCGAAGCCTGGTTGTGGTGGTCATGCAAACCCCGACTTTGTGGGTCGCGACGCCAGTTATCTGCTCAGTAAGATTGGCATCAATGTTGATCGCGACGTGCGTACTATTTTATGTGAAGTTGCTAATGACCACCCCCTGGTGTGGACAGAGCAATTGATGCCTGTATTACCAATAACCCGGGTGGCCAATGTTGATGATGCAATAAAGCTGGCTGTGGCCTGCGAGCATGGCTATCGACATACAGCTTCGATGCACTCAATGAATATTGAGAAGCTGCATGATATGGCGGTAGCCTATCAGGGCTCAATTTTTGTGAAGAATGGGCCCAACTATGCGGGCCTGGGTGAAGGTGGCTCGGGCTACACTTCATTCACCATTGCATCACCTACTGGCGATGGTCTGACTACCGCCCTCACTTTTTCACGTGAACGGCGCTGTGTGGTCGTAGATCATTTTAGAATCGTATAATGAAACTGGCTCGCGTTACAGGTAATGTCATCTGCTCAGAGAAGCTCGATTCGCTCACGGGGCAGAAGCTGTTGTTGATTCAGCCCGTAGACGAAAACGGCAAAGAATATGGTACTGAAGTGGTCGCCACTGATATTGCCCAGGCGGGCCCAGGTGACCTGGTGTTCTTTGAAACGGGCCGCGAAGCGGCCCTGGCGCTGCCCGATATTGGCACTAAGAATCCCTCAGATGCTACGGTTATGGCAATTGTTGATGATGTCAATGTTGAGGTGCCCTGAAAGCGTTGACTAAAGTAACCATAATTGCTGGCTTCTTGTTTTCAGCTGGCCATGTTTTTGCCACTGTAACCGAGATGGCTTCTTTAGGGGCATTGGCCGGCGAACTGAGAGATTTCGAGACAGATATTTCTCAGTTTAACCCAGCAGCAAG
>CAZHLC010000839.1:0-2266 GCA_964532545.1 uncultured Leptospiraceae bacterium
TAAAACCATTCTCACCCGGGGGCCTGATGTTTCTCTGGGCGAGCTCTGTCACATAGAGCGGGTCGAAGACGAAAGTTATATTCTAGCCGAAGTAGTGGGTTTTAATGAAGACAAGGTGGTGATCTCACCCCTTGAAAGTATTACCGGCATCTACCCTGGTTGCCGGGTGCTTTCAACAGGTTCACCTGCTAAAATTTTTCTCAGTGAAGACATTATGGGCCGGGTGATTGATGGTCTGGGGCGCCCCCTTGATCATAAAGGTAAGCTGCACTCAGCTGAGGTGCGCACCTTTGAAGCCAAACCGCCTAACCCAATTGATCGCCCCCTGATCACCGAAACTCTGCCCCTGGGTATCAAGGCCATTGACGGCATGCTGAGTATTGGCATGGGTCAGCGGGTTGGTATCTTTGCCGGTTCGGGTGTAGGCAAAAGCACCATGCTGGGTATGACGGCCCGCTATTCACGTTCTGATGTGAACGTGATCGCGCTGATTGGCGAGCGGGGCAGAGAGGTTCAAGAATTTATAGTGAATGAGCTGGGTGAAGAGGGCCTGGCAAAATCTGTAGTCGTGGTGGCATCATCGAATGAGAGCCCAATGCACCGGGTAAGGGCGGCCTATCTGGCTACCACTATCGCTGAGTACTTCAGAGATGGGGGCAAGAACGTACTGCTAATGATGGATTCTGTTACCAGACTGGCCATGGCCCAGCGAGAGGTTGGTCTTTCAGCAGGCGAGCCGGCTACTACCAAGGGGTATCCGCCGTCGGTTTTTTCAATGCTGCCCGAGCTGCTTGAGCGGGCCGGTACTTCACCTGATGGTTCGATTACCGCTCTGTACAGCGTGCTGGTCGAGGCCGATGACATGAATGAGCCCATTGCCGATGCTGTGCGTGGTATTCTTGACGGGCACGTTGTGCTATCGCGCAAGCTGGCTACCCGTTCGCATTATCCGGCCATTGACGTGGCTGAGTCAATCAGCAGAAGTATGCCCATGGTTGTTGATGAGCGTCACCAGCAGGTGGCTGCCTTTATTAAAGAGCTTATTTCTGTTTTTCAAGAAAATGAAGAGATTATAAATCTCGGGGCCTATGTGGCGGGCTCAAACCCCCGCCTTGATCAGGCGATTCAGGTGAAGGGCCGCATTGATGAGTTTCTGCGGCAACAGGTTAACGAATACTATTCGTTTGATGATGCACGCAAATTACTTTATGATATCTATAATTCGCTGCAAGACGGGCGCGGCCTTGGGGGCGGGGCACGCCTGGTAGGCTGATATGAAAAAGTTTCAGTTTCGTCTTGAGGGATACTTACGCATTAAAGAAATCGAAGAGCGTCAGAAAATGGCCGAATTAGCCCAGGTAGTGGGTGAAGTCTCACGTGAGCGGGCTCAAATTCAAAATTACTTTGATGAATCGGCCCGATTGGTCGATGAACAGAGAAATAGAATGTTTACCAGAGAATTTGATATTCAATATAACCGAACTGTGCAGAACTATTTCTACGTACTTGAAAGACGCCGCAAGGTAGCCGAGCGTCGAATTGACGAGCTGCAGGTTGAGCTGGCTGAAAAACAGCGTATTGCCAACGAGGCCCGTAAAAAACGCCGGGTGATTGAAATTCTGAAAGCGCAGAAAAAATCAGAGCATGACCAGATGGTGGCACGAGAAGAGGCCAAGCAGCTTGACGAATTTAACAGCAAGATTCACCAGCGCCGTATCATGACTACGGGCGATACAATTCGGGTTTCTGAGATGCCCGAAGAAAAAGCCAAAACCCTCTTCACTGCAGAAGAAGTTCCCGAAGAAAAATCTCATTATACCGAAGAAGATCTGCAAGACGTTGTTGAAGGTTTCGACCTCGATACCTTCGGCTTTGGTTCATAGACATGGCTGAAAACCAGTTAGGGCTGCGCTACCCGGCCTTACTGGTACACGGTTTACTATCAAGTGCCAACACCTGGAAGAAGGCCCGCGAAAGCCTGATGTTCGAATTTGATCTGTATTTTGGCGGGCACATTGATATGGCCCAGCCTAACAGGCTTTCTATTCAACCGGCAGATTTTTATACCATTACTTTTTCACAGAACTATGAGTTGAGTTATACTGATCAGGCCAGAGAGCTTGAAGCTGCCATTGCAGAGATTAAAAAAAAGAATAAAGCTCAGAAAGTAATTCTCATAGGTCACAGCATGGGTGGCCTTGCCGCTCGCGCCTACATTCAGCTGCTGAAAAAGACCGATGTTTTTCTGCTGGTGACCCTTGGTACG
>CAZHLC010000840.1:0-2264 GCA_964532545.1 uncultured Leptospiraceae bacterium
TGTTATCTTTCGTAGGAATAGGTGCGTAGTTTATTACAAAGAAATCTTCGTCTTTGCCGGCAATCGGGTAACCGGGATAATAAAGATTGTTATCTTTGACCAGACGGGCTTTAGATTTTACACTTTCTTCTTTTTTGACTTCTTGGTCTCGAACTGAAGATAAAACTGTTTCTATTTCATTGTTGTGAAAAATCTTAACCCGCTTCTGTGAAGGCTCAGACACAATTAACCAGTCATCGACAACGGCGACACGCCCGGGTATCTCATGAATCACTTCGCCCTGTTTTGGGTATTGCAGCCCGGTGGCCTCATTGAGAGAGGTTGAAAAAATACGGGTGCTCTTGAGTTTATCAACTTTAAAGCGCGCACAGAAAGTGGCGGTGAGCATAAGTGTGAATATAAATGCTACTTTACAGAAATGTTTCATGCTATGGGCTTCTTAAACCATCTGGCAAACAAAGATCTTCTTTTCTGCGGGTGCGCGGGGTGTAAATCAAACTTTGCCAGTGAATCTTGAACAAACTCTAGAATATAGTGAAATACTTTCTCTTTAATATGTTCGTGGGTTATAAGAACGTGGCGGGTAGAGAGATTTTCATCAATTGTAAAAAGAAATGAACGTTTTTCAAAAGAGCTGATTTTGCGCAGAATATAATGCAGGTTTTCAGCGGCGATGGTGTTATCATTGGTGGCCTGAATAAGACAGGTGGGGCAGCTTATTCGATGCAAATGTGGCCGCACTTTGCCCAGGTTTCTTTTAAAAGAGTGAACGCAGGCCGTGGCATAGTAGTCAGAGTAGCCGACCCAGGGGCTGATTACCTCAGCTGCAGCCAGGGTTTCATTTTTTCTGATGAAGGGCATCAGATGTTTTACAATACCAGAGAAAACCAGCCGCGGATCTTTAAACAATACCTTGCCGTTAAGAATGCCGTTGAGTGCTACAGGCGTAGACAGCAAGATCAGACCACTGGGGGGCAGACTGCGGCTGTATTGAATGGTCAGTCTCAGAGAGAGATTGCCCCCCATAGAGAAACCCAGAATAAAAAAGCTTTTATACTTAGGCCGCTCTTCTTTGTAAATTTTTTGCACCTTGCGGTACCAGTGTTGATAGCGGGTTTTGCTGAAATTTTTCGGGGTTGTGCCATGGCCTGGTAGCAGGGGCGCAATCACCGTGTGGCCATGTTTGTGTAGAACTTCGCCGAGGCCTTTGAGGGTAAAGGGTGAGCCTTCAAAGCCATGTACCATTAGAAATGCAGTGTCTGAAGTACCTTCAAGCCTGAATGGCTCAGCGCCCTTCATTATGTTGCCAGCTTCTGGGTCGCTCTGGTATTCTGCAGGGTTAACGTTTTCAGGCAGGCCATAGATTCCCAGAAAAACTATAGCAAGAAGAACCAGACCTACAATCAGCAGGGTCATTATTGCGAGAGTTTTTCGCTGAGTATTTTATTCACCAACTGTGGGTTGGCTTTACCCTGGCTGGCTTTCATAATCTGCCCAACCAGAAAGCCCAGGGCCTTCTTCTTACCCTCTTTGAATGATTCAACCGAGTCAGGGTTATCTGCAATGGCCTGCTCAACCAATTTCTCAATCTCTGAGGTATCTGAAATCTGTACGAGGCCTTTTTCTTTAATGATAACTTTGGGGTCTTTGCCACTTTCGATTACGTCTTGAAAAACGTTCTTGGCAATCTTGCCAGAAATGGTTCCTGATTCTATTTCACTGATAAGCTCAACCAGTTGGTTGCTGCTGGCCAGCTCGCTTAATTCACATTCTCGTTCATTGGCCAGACCCAGCATTTCGCTCTGAATCCAGTTTGAGGCCTTCTTGGCAGGCGCGCCTTTTTTTACCACATCTTCAAAATAATCGGCCATGGCCTTCGTTGCGGTTAAGACGCCTGCATCATAATCGCCCAGTGCGTACTCAGCAATAAAGCGTTCACGTTTCTGCGCAGCCAGCTCGGGCAGATTGTCTGTAATAGCTTTTACACTCTCTGCGGTCATTTCAAAGGGAACCAGGTCGGGGTCAGGAAAGTAACGGTAGTCATGCGCTTCTTCTTTACCGCGCATCGAAAATGTCTGCGCCAGGTCAGCATTCCATAAACGGGTTTCTTGTACTACATCGTCACCGGCAAAGATCACATCTTTCTGCCGCTCGATTTCGTAATCGATGGCCGCCCGTACCCCTTTAAATGAGTTCAGGTTTTTTATTTCTGCCCGCGTACCCAGCTCATCACTGCCTTCAGGTGCAGTTGATACGTTGGCATC
>CAZHLC010000841.1:0-2258 GCA_964532545.1 uncultured Leptospiraceae bacterium
GCCCGGTTTTAGAACACACGGGTAGGCGCCGAGCCGCATGGTGCCACCCTTGTCGATAATGGCCACCTGCTCTTCCATAAGGCTGATTACCGGGTATTCGCTGCCCGGGTCAAACTCGGTTGAGTTAGCATCTTTCTGGCCCAGCACATTACGCGAGTACTCAATGACGGCACACTGCATGCCCAGGCAGATACCAAAGTATGGCACCTTGTTTTCGCGGGCATACTTGATGGCTGAAAGTTTACCCTCAACCCCACGCTCACCAAAACCACCGGGCACCAGAATACCATCTGCCTTACCCAGCAGGCTTTTTACATTTTCATCGGTGATATCTTCAGAATCAATTTTGATAAATTCAACCTTGACACCGATGTGAAAACCGCCATGCCAGAGCGCTTCAATGAGGCTGCGATAGGCATCTGATAAAGACATGTACTTGCCCACCAGGGCAATGGTTACAACGTTTCGGGGATTTTTGAATATTTCGGCAATCTCGCGCCATTTACGCAGAATAGGGTTCCACTCTTTGTCGAACTCGGCGTGGGTGCCTTCGATATTAAAAAACTTTATGATTTCGGTATCTAACTCTTCTTGCTGGTAAATGATTGGTATTTCATAGATAGTGCTTTCAATGTCTGGGGCAGAAATTACCCGTTTGGCAGGCACATTACAGAAAAGCGATATTTTCTTTTTCAGCTCAACGTCTATGGGATTATTCGAGCGGCAGATAAGAATGTCGGGCTGAATACCAATGCTCAGCAGCTCTTTTACTGAATGCTGGGTTGGCTTGGTTTTGACTTCACCCGCAACAGTTATGGTGGGCACCAGGGTCAGATGCACATACATGGTCTGCTCAATACCCTTATCAAGCCTGAATTGTCTGATGGCCTCAAGAAAGGGCACTGATTCAATGTCGCCCACAGTGCCGCCAATTTCAACCAGCACAAAGTCAAGCTCAGGGTCAGCCTGGCTTAAAGTACTGATACGCTTTTTAATTTCATTGGTAATATGAGGAATCACCTGCACGGTGCGACCCAGATATTCGCCGCGACGCTCACGTTGAATTACTGAATAGTAGATCTGCCCGGTAGAAACCGAATTGAGTCTTGAGAGTTTCGCGTGTGTATAACGCTCGTAATATCCCAAATCGAGGTCAGTTTCAGCACCATCTTCAGTTACATAAACCTCGCCGTGCTGAAAGGGGCTCATGGTGCCCGGGTCAACGTTAATGTAGGGATCCATCTTGATGATGGTGATTTTATAGCCACGGGCCTCAAGAAGGGTACCAATTGAGGCCACGGTGACACCCTTGCCCAGCGAGCTCGTCACCCCGCCGGTGACAAAGATATAGCGAACCCGCTTCATTGGAATGCATTCTTATGTCTCTATTTACGATGTCAAATGAAATTGTATCATATTTATACAGGCGAAAGGCAGTTTTTCACCAACAAATCAGCCCTGGCTAACGTCTCAATCAACCAATTTGGCAGACCTGCACCAATCATTTTCTTTACATTCTCTGCAGACTGCCGAAGATTATATTAATGAAGAAACTAGCCCTTATTTTTTGTCTTATTTTCAGCGCCTGCTCAATGCTTAAAAAACAGGTAAAACTGCCTGACGATAAAGTTGGCGAACAGGCTGCCCTCGAAGGCAAGCTGGCCGCTGCCAAGGCCCGCCAGGCAATTGAGGCCGAAGAAGAGGCCCGCACAGCCGAGCGTAGCACTGAAGAAGAAAGCGAAACAGACAAAGAAGAGGCTGAAACAGATACCACCGCCAGCACTGGTTTCACTCTGCCCACCGTCAGGCGTGCTAACGCCCGTGACAACCGCTATCGTTTAAATGTATTTTTTGCCCGTGGTTCAGCCGCCCTCGATAGCCGCTACCATAAGAAACTCAATCGCCTTAAGATTAGCAAACGCACCAAAGTCTATATCGCCGCCTATACTGACCGCCGTGGCTCAGCAAAAACAAACTGGGGCCTCGCCAAAAAGAGAGGCCAGGCCGTGCTGCGATACTTGAAGAAGAAGTACCCCCGGGCGCCCTACCGCTTCAGGGTTTACGGTGAAAGCATCGCTCGTTTTAACTACAAAAACCAGAACGGCAATGTGAAAAACAACTGCGTTCTGGTTCTGGTGAGATAATCAGGCCAAGACAGCGTCAAAGCGCAGCCGCACATAATCTGCATGCCAATTGCCATCTTCATCTAACAGTGAGTCGGCCAGCAAGGCTTCAACCCGCTGAAAAATCTGCTCGCG
>CAZHLC010000842.1:0-2028 GCA_964532545.1 uncultured Leptospiraceae bacterium
ATCACAGTCTTTAACATTGCGCTTTATCTGGCCGCCAGAATACTTTCTTTTCTTCGCAACCTTAACCAGCTTCTGTACCCCCTTGTTGTTAAGCACCGGCTTCATGGGTACGATATTGTTTATTTTTTCAACTTCGCTGAAAACCTGATCTAAGCCCTCATGGGTAAACTCAGTAAGACCAAGATCGTTGCGCCAATAATCGACGATGAAATCAGGGGTGCGAAAACATACACCGCCATTAACCAGGCTTGAGCCACCTACAGCCTTACCCTGCTGAATGGCAATGGCTGGCGAATCTTTGGTGCTGACGGCAAGAGTTCCACCATAATCGCGATAAAGCTTGCGAAAGCCCTCAGCTGGTTTAAAACTGCCATATTCATTTACCGTGAAATAAGAACCTTCTTCACAGACGATAACATCATGGCCGGCATCGGCCAGATAATGCGCCAGCACGGCCCCACCACAACCTGAGCCAATGATCACCACATCGGTGTTTACTTTGAAGTCTTTTTCATGGTCTTGGAAAGTTCTGACCACACGACACTCCTTTCGCGCTCGCGGTATTCGGGCACGTTCATCCACCGCAGGTGAGGTCGAAACATTCCCCATGATTCGCCAATGTAACCAAGCTCATCTAATACTCGCTGGTCTTGGTAATAGATCTGCAGAATAAACATGCGAAGTACAGTCAACGGAATCTTCTTGGTGATATTCTTTGAATATTGCATTTTATCGAGAATTTCAACCTGCTTTTCTTTAGATAAAAACTCAAAACGAATGGGGTACCCCTTATAAATAAAAGGTGCAGAATTCATATACTCAACAAAGATACGCATCATCTGCCGGTTTAGAAAATTCATATCTGCCAGTTCAACAGAAAACTCATAGCCGATATTCATGTCTTTACCTGAAACACGGCGCAAATCTGGGGCTTCAGGCAACATGGCCTCTGCAAGAGTCTGCAGTGTGCGCCGCTTGCCCGGGTGAAAGAGGTGTTTGACAATTTTACCCGACTCAAGGGCGCGAATGTACCTGCGTCTGGCGACCAGCCCGCTGATAAGACAGAATAGAAAAAGACTGCCAATGCCAATGGAAATATTCTGTACCCAGGCTTGAACCTCGAAAATAGAAACCTTCTGACCTTCAGTCATCAGATAGCTGTAACGATCCCAGAAACTGTGAAGCGCATATACCTCAATAAATAAAATAACAACAAAAGAATTAAACAGAACGAACCACGAATTACGCCGACCGTGGGTGCCAAGAATATACCCCACAACATAGGGAATAAAATAGGCAAGGAATAATATATACACCCAGCCAGCCAACTCAATCTTGATTGGTTCAATGTAATACATCCACATCCATTCTGGCCATTGGCTGTAAGAATTGATTACCAGAGCCGAATAGATGGCCATAGCAATCAAGCCCCACCAGAATGAAGCAAACCGATAGAAAGGGTCATCGCGCTCAATATTATTGCGATAAAGTGAAAACAATAACCCAATGAAAATACATATTGGAAAATCAGTTAAAAATGTTTTAATCACCCCCCTTTTCCCAACCGGGAAAGTTTGTGCCTACCACAGGAATACCTGAGGCGAACATGTCAATTGCTTATCATTAGCCCATATTCGCCGTCGTGATTATTGGTGCATATAGAGTTTTTTTTACCCCGATAGCTCGTGCCATTCAATTATACAGCCCGGCCGATTTACAGATTTTACCTGCGCAAAATCTCAGCCTCTGAGCTTTTTTGGTACGGAATCAAGCTCAGTGCGAGGGTAGAGTTCAAAAGAACTATAGACTATAAAACCCCAACTTTTGATCGACTATACTATGAGAAGTTCAGGTTCGATCAGTGGTTCGATATCTGGTTCGACGCGATCAGAAACCGTAGGCACAGAATAGCCATGGCTCTGCCGCTTAAAGCATCTTAATAAATTCAGCCTCAGTAAGCACTTTTACACCCAGCTGTTCAGCCTTGGTTAATTTGCTGCCGGCCTTTTCGCCGACTACCAGATAGTC
>CAZHLC010000842.1:2038-2257 GCA_964532545.1 uncultured Leptospiraceae bacterium
AACCCCAAAGAGATCGCTTGCGAAATGGAAGATATAGTCAGTGTTTTTGCTAACTGAAGAGGTGGCCTTTGCACCGAGGGCCTTGGCTTTTTGTTGCGCCTCATCACGTGACATGGTTTCAAGAGTTCCGGTGAAGACGAAGGTCAGGCCACTGAATTTTAAATCGCCTCTGCTTTTTTTTAATGGCTTGGTTATACTGAAGCCACTATTAAAAAGTTT
>CAZHLC010000843.1:0-2252 GCA_964532545.1 uncultured Leptospiraceae bacterium
GGCATACTTGATACCGAAGACGTGGGTCTTGATGGTTTGGCCAACACCAACGATGTAGGCGAGGGAAATAACAAACTCGATAAATCAAACAGCACCAATGAAGATGAAGATATCGGTTACCACCAGACACCGACTGATCTGCAGGGCTTTAACCCCCCTACCAGCTGTGGTGGGCGAGACCTTAGAACCAATGTAGGTGCCGGGCCCAACCTGACCATTGCCACGAGAGGTAATGGGGTACTTGATTCTGAAGACACTGACCGTGATGGTCTGCTGGGCACCATTGACAGCTTTGTGACTATCGATGAAACTTCTTCGAAGTTTTTTGCCGATACCGGCACTGCAACAATTCCTAATGATGACCAGTGGCATCTGGTGCGTATTTACTTCAATGGCAGCCAGCTGACCGATAATGAGCGGGTTGCGTTGCGAACAGTACGCACGATCAGAATGTACGCGCAACCGGCCAACGTAGCCGAAACTTCGACGGGCCAGCTGCTGATCTCTTCGCTGCGATTTGGTGGTTCTAAGTGGCGCAATGTAAGAGCTCTTGAAACCGGCCAGACAACTGAAGCTGACTTTGATAATCCTTCTTTTTTCAGAGTGGCCACCATAGATAATTTTGAATCAAAAGATGAGTATTCTGCCGATCAGGCCTTTATCACCCAGCAGCGCGACACGTGGGAATCTCTGCACGGTAGAAAGACCAATGTCGAAATTGCCCGCACCCGCGAGGCCGCCCTTAAAATCAACTGGCAACTTGATACCGGCAGCGGTACCACATACGATAAGGCCTTTGCCCGCCGGGTATTCATCAATACCCTTGATATCAGATTCTACAACACTATCGTGGTCTGGGTTAACTATCGCAACATCGTGGCTAATCACTCATTTCTTTTCAGGGTGGGCTCAAGCGACGAAGACTATATCGAATACACTTCACCTGTTGATACCATGGGCTGGCAGAAGCTTGAGTTTCCCCTTGATAACCCCTTTCGTACCGTAGGGCGCCCCAACCTGCAAGAGGTCAATACTATGTCACTCGGTGTGCAGACCACCAGCCCCACCACCTCACAGGGCCGCCTCTGGATCAACGACATCTACGTGGCTGACCCAGAAACCCAGATTGCTGATGCCTATAAATATCAGGGCACCATTAGAATCACCAAACCCCTGATTACTACTGAATCAGGGGTGCCCATACTGTCTGATATTCAGACCACCTATAGACGCAGATATCAAGATCGTCGTTTTTCTTCAATTGGCCAGGTAAACAGCGGGCGCGAAGAAGAGAACTTCGAGTGGCGTATTTCAAGCCAGGTGCTGCCATTCTGGAGTGCCAGCTACGGTTATATCAAGACCAGCACTCTTGCAGAAGACAATGAAACCTTTCAGCTGGTTACCCAGCAGGGTTTTACTGAGAATGTTCAGCATAATACAGATCACAAATTCAAGTTTGCTAACAGACATGTTCCCCAGGTGACCCTGAGCTATAACTATACCCGTTTTACAAATGTGCGCAATGAGACGCTGGCCGACCCCCTTGCGCCGCAAGATCAGACAGTTTCTCTCAATGAGCGCACCCATAGCCCCACGATCATCATTGATGAGACTTTTCCTGAATTTTTTAAGAGCACCCTCACCTATCAGGTAAAATCGTCACTCAGATTTTTTAAACGCCAAGAGACCACGGTGACCGAAGCTAACGAGTTTAAATCAGGCGCAAGACTTGAAAAACGCGAAAAAGAACAGACTGAAGATACTACCAACACCATTACCTATACCGCTGGCAACTTTACCCTGAAACCAAAGTATTCATATAAACAGGTAAAGCTGGTTGAAAAAACAAATACCGACCTCAATACGAATCTACAGCCCGTGCAGGGGAACTTTTACACCCCCTATTTCTCTGATACCTTTGACTTTCGCTACCGCCAACGTACCACCAATTATGAGCTGAATACCGCCTATCGCGACGCGTGGATGTTTTCACCCAATCTGATTTTCGGGGCTTCTTATCAAGAGAACTCATTTAAAGACAACATTCTCACCTTCGAAAGAAACCGTTTTCAGCGCCTCAAATCACCCAGCACCCTGACCAGCACCAACCTGTCGGTACCAATGAAGTTTGAAAAAGCATGGAAAAAACTCAAATTTATCAAAACCTTCACACCATCATTTACCCGCGAGATCACTCTTACCGAGCAGTCACTGCCCTTCACTGAAAAATCGACCCTGTATGGTGACCAGCT
>CAZHLC010000844.1:0-2245 GCA_964532545.1 uncultured Leptospiraceae bacterium
CCATGTATCCCTGCTTCCACAATGAGATTTCTTTTAGATATATGGGCTGCTTTTTACCCTGCAGGTATATGGCTGCATCTATGATATTCGACTGACTCTTGGCAAGCAAGACGGCGGGTAGCACCAGCAGGTTCACCACCCAGAACCCCAGATAAGCAATACGAATGAGCTTTGGTAGACGATGCTTGTCTAGCCCCATAAAAGTAATCAGCATAAATAACGGAATCACCGGCAGAATGAAACGTTCAAGTTTATTGTTAATCAGAGAATGAAACAGCACAAAAACAATCAGGTTTAAAGTGATCAGCCAGTTGATCCGCAACGATTTTAAAAAGGGCCAGAACAGAATAAGAGAAAATGGGGGAATAAAAGCCGCCAGCAACACACCAATGTATGTATACCATGAAGACTTCCCATATTGATTAGAGGCTATGTTGGCAGCAAAGTTATAGTCAATATAGCGGTAAATTGTTTCAAGGGAATACCTACCCGCCACCAGATCAATAGCACCAAGAAGTAAAAGCGAAAGCATTCCACCCCAGAGAAAACCGAAGAGTTTACGGTAATTATTCTGTCGTTGCGCTTCGAAAATAAAGTAGAGAAAGCAGACAATTACCAGTATACCAATTTGAAATCTGAATATGACTGCGACACCAAGTAAGAATGAACCTAGAAAATAGTCGCTAACAGTTGTATTCTTTTTTGTAAAAAAATAGAAACTGAAAGGTATGGTCATTAGTGCGAAGCAGCTCAGAAAGGTACGGGTGGCCAGCAGCGGCATAAGAAAATACACCGCAGACAGCCACGTCAGGGCCAGCTGCCATTTGCGACTGAGAAAATTTTCACCAAGGCGGTGCATACCTACGACGAAGGCCAGCGAAAAGAGGCCCACGAAGGCAAGCCCGATTGAAACAAGGGTACCATAGTGAGAAACCCCCAGCACCTGAAAGGGCTTCATGAAGCCGTAAAATATTACCGGAAAAATCTGCAGTCGATAATCGGCAGTTTCTATGCCAACATCAGTCTGCAGAGCTTTCAGCGCAGGCGAGATAACATTGGCATAATCATCTTCAGCCATGGGGGTATTATTATAGAAAGCAGTAAAAATGCGCAATAACAGGGCAACAACAACGATCACACGAAGAGGGTGTTTCTGATACAGGTTTTTCAGCAGCTGCACAGGGCAGTATTGCAGTTCAAAACCGCTGGTAAACCCTTGATTTAAGTCTCTTTTGATAAAACGAGTCACCATCTCAGGGGGATATTATATATTGGCCAGATGAAGACGCCGCAGAACCTCGTTAACGTATTTGAAAATGCCGTGTTTAAACATGGCGATAATCTGGCTTTTTATACCAAAGATTCTCATAAATACTTTAGACCTACAACTTTTCCTAAGTTGTTTCACCAGGCTGAAAATCTTGCTCTTGAGCTGGCCGCCATGGGCGTGCAGCCTGGCGACAAGATTGCGCTAATTGCCGACAATCGACTTGAGTGGCTTATTTCTGACATTGCCATATTGCTCAACGGCGCAGTTGTTGTGCCCCGTGGCAGCGATTCAACGGCCGATGAGATTGAGTATATTCTAAACCACTGTGAAGCCGAAATCTGCTTTATCGAACACAACCGCCTCTATAAGAAAATTAAGCCGATCTTAGAGAAGACTAAAGTAAAGAATCTGGTTGTGCTTGATGAGAAGTTTCAGGTGCAGGGTGATAAGATCCAACTGGTTAAAGACCTTGTTGCCAGTGGTGAAAACAAACGCGACCATATCGACGATCTGAAAAAGCGCAGTCGAGCCATTAAACCCGAAGACCTGTTTACCATCATCTATACCTCGGGTACTACCGGGCTACCCAAGGGGGTTATGCTCTCTCATGCCAATATGCTCTACCAACTTGAGATCATGCCAAAAATGCTGCCTATGAGCCAGGGTGACCGTGTGCTGTCAATTCTGCCCATCTGGCATATTTTTGAACGCGTACTTGAATATGTACAGATATCTGTGGGCACTAACCTCTACTATTCGAATAATAAAGATCTAAAAGAAGACTTTATCAGAGTCAAACCTACTTTTATGGGTTCAGCCCCCAGAATGTGGGAGGCTATCTACCATCGCCTGCAAGAGCGTGTAGATAAAACCGAAGCCTTTAACCGCGAAATGTTTCGGGTATCATACGATATCAAGAAGAACCTGGCCAGAGCCGTGAATTATCTGACTGGTAATGAGCTTCGCATGAGAGAA
>CAZHLC010000845.1:0-2245 GCA_964532545.1 uncultured Leptospiraceae bacterium
CTGGTCGTCAATTGACGAAAAGTCAAACTGGGCAAACAACACCCCAGGCATTAGAGCAAAGCACAGCCCTCTAAGTAACCTTCCCACAAACAGATTTTTTGGCTCATTTTGTAGCGGTCAAGCAAATTAGAAATCACCGTTGACGACAGGGGGCTGCAACAAAATTGATCGAGAGTGTTTCTAAAGCGCAAAGCCGCTGATAAAGTTTACCTGTTTCTAGCCGGGGTTTTTATTGCTTCGCTGGTAGCCGGCAATCTGATCTTTCAGAAGTTTTTTTATTGGAATTTAGGATTTTTCAAATTCGAGCTGTCGGTAGGCATACTGCCCTACCCTATTACCTTTTTAGTCACAGATATTATCTCAGAGATCTATGGCCGGCGCAAGGCTGATATGGTAGTGTTCTCAGGGCTGATTGCCAGCGCCTTCATTATGATCTTGACCATCGTTTCAGACGCGGCCCCGGCCACAGCCTGGTCGCCCATCAATGATGAAACCTATCATAAGGTATTTGGTCTGTTTGGGCCGGCTGTGTTTGCTTCAATGACGGCCTACCTTACGGCCCAGTTTATTGATATCAGGTTGTTTCATTTCTGGATGAGGGTGACAGAGGGCCGCCAGCTATGGTTACGCAACAATGCCTCAACCGTGGTCTCGCAGTTTGTTGATACCTTTGCGGTACTTTTTCTACTCTGCTCGTTTGAAGTCATCGCATGGGATAAGTTTGGCCTCTTGTTGGTCAACGGCTTCTTATTCAAGATGCTGGTGGCTTTGGCAGACACTCCCCTGTTTTATTTTTTCTCATGGTACCTGCGCCGCTCTTTTGGCCTTAAGTTGGGTGAGCAGTATACTGTTACGACGGCAGATCTAGTAGTAGGTTCTTAAAAGAACCTACTAGCAGGGCGTTGAAACCGAAAAAGTGCGAGGTCGTCGAGCGTTGCTCGAGCGAGCGACGCCAGGCATGTAAGGCCGCTTTAGCCGTCGGCTCTGCGCACCTCATATACGCCGCCGGCTCAGGGGGTCATCGTGACCGCAGAGCAGCATTTTTCAGCGAACCGTCGGGCGTCGGCGCTGCTCGGTGAGCAACGCTCAGCGACCCACCGGGCGAGGCATGCGGGGCCGAGTACTTTTTCGGGAATACTTTCAACGCCCTACAAGAAGGCGCAACACTAGTTTATAAAAGAGAAACCCGGCCAGAGGCCGGGTTCTCGACTGCATTGCAGCATTCGAACTGGTCGATTTTATTTTTTACCCTGACCAAGTTCAGTGGCGCAAACCAGAGCCGCCATGTTACCATGGGGATGTTTATTTTCATACATCATCTGGTGGGCATCGCCAATTTCTTCAAATTTGAAGGTTTTTGACAGACAGGGGTCAACATCACCGGCGATCACCATGTCGTTCAGTGCTGCTGATTCTTCGTCGTTGGCGAAGTGAGAGCCCTGCAGACGCTTCTGGTGCATCCAGTGGTAGCGTAGGTCTACAGTAGCATTGTAACCAGTGGTGCCGGCACAGATTACCACCATGCCTCCGCGATCAACCACGTAAGATGAGGTGGGTATGGTAGCCTCACCGGGGTGTTCGAACACGATCCATGGGTTTTTCTTTTCGCCCACGGCTTCCCAGATGGCCTTGCCAAATACACGGGCACCTTTTACGAATTCTGTATAGGCTTCGGTGTCTTTCCAGTGAGGCAACATACCCCAGTGGTCGAATTTTTTGCGATTCAGTACACCCACTGCACCCAGTTGTTTACAGAAATCGATTTTTGAATCGTCTGAAATAACCGCGATAGGAATGCCACCCTTGGCCTTTACGATCTGAATAGCCATGCTGCCGAGACCGCCAGCGCCGCCCCAGATTAGAACAACATCGCCTTCGCGTACAATATGCGGCTGCCAGCCCATGAGCATGCGGTAAGCAGTGGCGCCCACCAGCATGTAGGCGGCACTCTCTTCCCAGCTGTACTGCGGGGGTTTAGGCAGACACTGGTGGGCCTGCACCTTGGTGAACTGGGCAAAGCTGCCCCAGTTAACTTCGTAGCCCCAGATTCTGTTCGAGGTATGAACAATTGGGTCTATTTTACCTGACTTGATTTCTTCGTTGTTAACATCCCACATGCCGCAATGAACCACAACTTCATCGCCGACTTTGACATTTTTTACGTTTTCACCGACTTTGTAAACGATGCCCGAAGCATCAGAGCCACCAATGTGAAAACCAGAGGTATCGCCCTGATCTTTTTCGT
>CAZHLC010000846.1:0-2242 GCA_964532545.1 uncultured Leptospiraceae bacterium
AGCCCCAGCGCCATGGCAATCAGAATAACGATTAGAGTTCCCTGCATGATGGTTTGGTCTGGCCCCATCGGTAACTCTTGTGGCCAATTATGCCGCACCTTTGTCAGGCCTACGAACAACCAGAGCACCAGCACAATTCTGACCAGGTATTTGTCATAGAAGTAGCTCCATACACGGTGGCCGAGACTGGCTTTTTTAATACCCTCAGGTGGTCTTGAAGTGATCTCATTAACCACATCATGAAAGGCCTCGCTGTCTGGTTCAAGAAACTGCAGGGTTTCAACCAGAGAGTTCTTATCTAGACTCTTTAGATGATCATGCAGCAGTTCGGCCTGCCCCGCTTCAATCTCATTAAGAATGTTTTCAGATAAAGCAGCTGGCTCTTCTTTTTTTGCCGGTGGCTTTTTGGCCCGGGGCTTCTTTGTCTGTTTGGTAGTTTTGGCTTTCTTTGTAGCCATAAGATTTCCTATACGTTGGTTTCGCCACGGCGGGCCTTGGCCAGCTTCTTCGAAATTGTGTGATGAAAAATATATCCCCGATCTTCCCACACTGAGTAGTAGGCCGGTATAATAACAAGGGTGATAATGGTGGCAAACACCAGACCCCAGGCCATGGCCAGTGCCATGGGTTTGAGAAATGGGTCATCACCACCGAGACCATAGGCCGTTGGCAATAGACCGGCAGCGGTAGTAATGGTAGTGAGCATCACCGCCCGCAGACGGGCCTGACAGCCCTGAATAATGGCATCACGCTTATGCATGCCGGTTTTGCGCAGATTATTAATAAAACTCACCAGTACGATACTGTCGTTCACAACAACACCTGCGAGGCCCACTATACCCATACTGGCGAGAAAGCTGAACACCAGATTAGGCTGTCCTGAAACCTTGTGAATAAAGAAGGCCAGTGCTACCCCGATCAAGCCCAAAGGCACCGCCGAAAAGATCACCCTGGGGTTACGCAGATTACCGAAGACCAGTACCAGAATTGCAAAAATACCGACGGTTCCTGCCAGGGCTGCAAGGCCCAGATCAGTCATTGATTCTTGTGTATCTTCGTATTCGCCACCGGCAAACAAATCAACCCCGGGAAAGGCAGCCATAACAGATTCCATCTCGCTCATAACCTGAGTGTTCACCTTTACACTTGAATTCTTACGCTCGTCAATATTAGCCCTGACATAAATGGTTCGGCGGTGATCAGAGTGTGTGAGAATAGTAACCCCGGGCTGCAGCTCAAACTCGGCGAGGGCGGTTATGGGTACAAGATTACCAATGCTGTTGCGCACCGTAACCTTGCGTAAACTCGATAGTCGCTCTCTCAACTTTTCAGGAAAGACCACCCGAATATCAATTTCTTCTTCTGCTTCTTTGATTGAAGTTGAGATGTTACCTTCGAAGGCAGCCTGTAGAGTTGAAGCAATCTGTAGAACAGAAACCCCGGCCCGGGCCGCCGTGCGCTGGTCAATTTTTACATGAAACTCTTCTTTGCCCTCTTCCCAGTTGTCTCTGATATCATATACACCCTCAATGGCATAGAGCTTTTCTTTCACAATATCAGCGACTTTCTGCAGCTGATCATATTCATCGCCACGTACTTCAATCTGTACCGGCGCCCCTACAGGTGGCCCACCGCCACTTTGCTTGAATTCAGTTTTAACCAGCTGGCGCTCACCCTCAACCAGAGTTTTCAGGCCCCGGCGATTTGGCCCACTGACCTGGTAGGCGGCATTGTAATCACCCAGAAGTAAAAGCTGCTTATCTTGCAGAAAGCCAAGACGTACATTACCCACAGTGTCAATTTTGTAGATTTCTTTTTCTGCCTTTACATCAAAGGCTTTTAAACTGTCACGCTGGCCAACCCAGAACAGGTCTTGCTTGCCAGGGTCTGCCTGAGCATAAAACAGGCTGAAATCATTAATATAAAAACATTCGGTGATTTTCTGCAGCTTTATATCATAAACTCTGATGACACCGTCAAAACCTGCAAGGTATATCTTATCTGCACCGGCCGATACGGCTGCGTTCTCGATACGCGGTAGAGATGACAATGATTCGTAGTTAAAACTTACGGCAGGCTGCCCACCTTTCTCTTCTGCCTTTACTTTTTTTACACGCGGCCCTACGGTGATTGACTTCTGCAGAGTGGGTTTGCCTTCTTTATAGCTATATAACTCAAGACTGCCCAGATCTGTGGTGAGATAAAACATCTGCTGTTTTTCAATAAAGCCAAACGATGTAAC
>CAZHLC010000847.1:0-2240 GCA_964532545.1 uncultured Leptospiraceae bacterium
ATACAGGCCAAGACCAATGCCCGAGCGATGGCTGATGAGCTGAATGCCTTTCTGCCAAACTGCTGGCGTAATTGGTACTGAACTGTATTTCTCTTCGATCTCAACGAGCGCAGCCCCATCTTTGGCATAGGCCTTGATTATGGCACTCTCGTCATCAGAGTACTTCTGCGCATTGCTCAATAGATTGACTAATATCTGTGTCAGCGTGGCGCTCGGCAGGGCGATGGCGCGTTGGCGAAGTGTTCTTGTCATTTTGACACGCAGGTTTGGTTCACCAAGCGAGAGCATTTCTTTGGCCATTTGTATTGCCGCGGCGAGGGCAAAACCTGCATTCGGTGGTGGCGCACTTTCAAACGCATAAAGCATAGCCCCCGATGTAATCTGTTTAATATAACGAAGTCGCTGGTCTATTTTGGCGATAGTGTCTTTATTCTTTTTACCCTCGAGTGATCGAACAATCATTCGCACTTCTTCGAGGGGGGTTCGCAATTCATGATCGAATGATTGAATTAGCGCTTCTTTGAACTTACGGTCTTCGTCAACGCGTACGCTGTGCACATAGACAAACGAACTTAGAATCGAACAAATCGCCCATGCAATAATGATACCCACAGCTATACGGGCATTTAGACTGCCCATACCCAGATGAAACAACAGGTAGCCGCCTGCGAAAATCAGCAGCGTTAACAGAGCAGCCTTACTGTCTTTAAGCAATGCTACAAAGATTATAATCAGCGTTTGCATAATAGCATGGTGGTAGGTTGAATCAATGCCACCAGCCAGATGCTCAAGTACCAGCCCAAGAAGCAGTATTGAGATATAAACTGTAAGTGCGATCGATAAGCTGTGCTTCTGATAGAAATCTTCAAGCCAGAGGGCGACCATGCCGCCGACAATAAAAATCGCGCAGCTAAGTAAGCGCGTGAGTATCATAGCGTTCAGGTTTTCTTGTAAGCCAGCCTGTCTGGCAAACTCGATATCTATGATCAGAAAAGGTACAGTGAGAATACCCACAGTCAAGTTGGTGGCTGCAAAGAATTTTGCCTGGTTGGCGTGAAAAAAGACATTTGTCAGCCGTTCATACAGTCGTGGCAGCAGCGGTGCCCGGTTGTAATAGCGTAGCATTGTGAGCATAAACTTACCTTCTTTTATATCTTATGCATGGTGAGCCTGCAAGCTTCTACTGAGTCTGGTCAAGTAGAAAAACTCATAATGTTCTGTGGTAAACACTTCAAACAAAGGCTAACATTTGCAATGAGCTGTCATGCCCGGTGAGCTATTTTGCGTGATAAAATCGATGCAGTAGGTTGCAATCTGAGACGAAAAGGTTCTGGTTTAGTTCAGGGGTCTTGCCTGTTCTTAGCATAGCAGTTTTCGCCGAGATTGCCGGCGAAGGTTCGTAAGTGCTTTACCATGCAGATGCCAGCCTTTGTTTTAAATGAATCAGCCAATGGGTAAAAAATACCTATAAAAGTGGGCGTGTATGGGTATTTTATTAATGAGCAATTTTTAGTATATTAGGCTAGCCACAAAGTGTAACATTTTGGTTAACTGCATGAAAAATTACAAAACGCTCAATCATAGAGGTTGAACCAAAATTGAAGACTCAGGGTAAAGTAAGCAAGATTGTTATTGCTGATGACCACGGTATTTTGCGGGCCGGTGTAACCGCCCTTCTAGCAAACCATGGCGATTTAGAAGTATTGGCTGAAGCCCGCGATGGCCAAGAGTTAATGCAGAAACTTGAAAGCTTGAAGCCCGATCTTGTTCTGATTGATTTATCGATGCCGAATTTAGACGGTATCAGCTCAATAGTTCTAATTCGCAAAAAGTATCCCCAGATGAAGATCATCGTTCTCACCATGCATAAAAATCGTCAAATTTTTAAACAGGTGATGAAGCACAAGATTGAGGGCTTTCTTTTGAAAGATGAGGTATATGCCAGCCTTATGGCTGCTGTGAGAGCCGTTTTAAAAGGTGGGCAGTTCATTTCAAATGAAATGCTTTATGGCCTGGTCGACGATATACAAACTAACGAAAAAGAGAGTATCTCTGCCCATCTTTTAAGCAATCGCGAAAAAGAAGTGGTGACCCTCGTAGCCCGTGGCATGACTAGCAGGGCCATTGCCCGCGAGCTGAACATAAGCTCGCGAACAGTTGAAGGGCACCGTGCCAGCATTCGTGAGAAACTGCGTATTACCAACCTGGCTGATTTGATCAAGTTCGCCAGTGAGAATAAT
>CAZHLC010000848.1:0-2238 GCA_964532545.1 uncultured Leptospiraceae bacterium
CTTTTAATACCACCACCTTACCTACACCGGTGGTGGTATTAAAAGTTGCACCCGGCCAATATACCAACCTGCCTGGTAACCCCCTCGCTGTGACTGGTGGCTCTGGCACTGGTGCAACTTTTAATACCACCACCGGTGTGGGTAAGGTGGTAGTTGGGGCTGGCGGCAGTGGTTATGGTTACCCCTATAATCTGGTGAATAAATCAAATGAGGTAGGTCTTTATGTCTGCCCCTTCAGTTCTACCGACACCTGTGATAACCGGGCCATTGCTCTTGGTGGCAATTCACAGAGTGACCCTATCTTTCAAAAGGTAAATACTAAACCCCGCGTTTGGCGGTGGAGCCATCGATTCTCAAACAATAATGGCATGCCGGCGAGAATCAGTCTTGCATCTGGTGAAAAGTGTGATCTGACTAAAACAGGCCCCTGGGGTTCGCAAGCAGCCTTTGAAGCTGATACCAAGTGTTACGAAGACCGCAATAATAACGATGTGGGCGTTTACCGCCCCTGGAAGACCGGCCCTGGCTGGTATTTTCTGGTCATTGACAGTACCCAGACGTACCCTAACGCTAATGACGATCAGCAACCCTACCAGCTAACCTTCAGCATGGATATAAACTGACCTGCGTCTTTCTTGATCGTTGAACGATGCGCTTTAACAATTTTCCTGGCCAAAAAATTTGCAGCATTATTCTGGTTCTATGGGTTGCCATGATGCCCCTTTCGGCTAAGAAAAAACCAGGCGCCCCCGAAACACCCCGGCATTTTGAACTTGTTTATGGTAAGTACCGCCAGGCCAATGATTGTAGGCCTGGTGAAATTGAGGCCCTCTATCTCACCATTGATAAAAGAATAATCAGCACACATATCGGTAACTGTAGAGCACAGCATAAGATCAGCAGGCCCTATCGTAAAAACAAAAGTGAAATCTTTTTAAACCTCGGTCAGGGCAGGGCTATCAGCTATACCATTGGCGATTTCAGTCTTGAGCCCCAGAACATGGCCAACCTCGACTGTAAATGTGATGGCAAACAGAGATTTGTATATCTGAAAACCCTTGAAAATAGTTTAAAGAAGGCTGTAACAGAGAGGCCCACAGCGGCTGATCATATGCTTTATGCCAGGTTAATGGCTCACAATGGGCAGGTTAAAACCGCTAAAAAACATTTTGAAACGGCACTGAAAAGCAGCCCTGAAAATGCCCTGGCCCATTACTATCACGCCAGGTTATTACATTACCAGTACCAGAACCGCAAAAAAGCCATTGAAGGTTATAGCAAGGCCCTTGAATACCGCAAAGATTTCGCCTGGGCAATGCTTCATCGCGGTATAGCCCGCTATGCTCAGGGCGAATACCTTTCAGCCATAGTTGATTTTAATCAACACTATAGGCTAACCAAATCAGGCGAATCGCTTTTTCACCGGGCCCGGGCCGAATATAAAATCGGCCAGAAGGGGGTAGCCTGCAGTGACTTTCAGAAGGCCTTCAGTCTGGGCTACCAGGCTGCCCGGCTCAGTTTTCTGCGCTTCTGCCGGCGCTAGCTCGATAAGTTAGTTGACATTAAACTCTGCTGGTATCGCCTGCGTTTAGACCATGGCACTGACGAAACAGCAGAAAAACCTTATTCTTTATGTCACCGCACCTCTGCTGTTCGGGGTCATTGTTTTTGTCTTCTGGCCAAAAGACCAAAAAGCCAACTATGATGATTTGGTTGCTGAGCTTGAAAAAGATCCGAAAAACCGTAATCTCAATTTTCTAAAGCCGGCTGACCGCAAAAGATTGTTTGAGGGCGGTGGCTCAGATATTCCCCTGACCCGCAAGAACCGCCCGCTGATTTATGCTTCTACCGCAAATGACTACCGACGTCGCGCCCAGTATCCCCATTACTCTGAGCCCATACCTGTTTTTGACGGCAGGCCGGTTGATTCGGTTTTTGAAGACTTCAATATTGCTCCGGCAAAGGTGGCCCACCCTAAACACCCTGAGGGCCCCTATCTCTACCATTTTATTTCAAAAAATAATTATGAGCCCGGTGAAACCGTGGCTATTCATGCCTTCATGACCGACGGCAAAGACAAGATTGTTACAGATAAACTTACAGCCCAGCTGGTTGATCTGACAGACCGGCAGAAGGGTGTAAATGTTAAGAAGCGAATGCTTGATGAAGGCGGTTTCAAAGATAAGCCGGGTGATAAAACCTATACCGCTACATTTACTACCCGCTCACTCACAAAAA
>CAZHLC010000849.1:0-2238 GCA_964532545.1 uncultured Leptospiraceae bacterium
AAGGCCCTCAACAGAGCAAATAGATCGCCATTTGAGAGCTTAGGTTTTTCGCTTTTTTTTACCCCCTATCCTGCTTCGAATAGTTGACAATATTAGTAAACTATACTATATTCGCAGCATGAATTTCTCGATCAAAACAGAGTATGCCCTGAGGGCCATTTATGAGCTCTCTCTGGCCGGGGTTGGCACACCGGTTAATCGAGAAATTATTGCGAAAAATCAGGGTATTCCCATTCATTTTTTAGAAACAATTCTTATTGCCCTTAAAAAAGCCGGTCTGGTTCGCAGCGTGCGCGGCCCAGGCGGGGGTTTTGCCCTTGAAAAAAACCCAGATGATATTAACGTCTGGCAGATTTATCAGGCGGTTGACTATAAACAGATGAAGGGTACGAGGTGCTTTCCTACCATGACAACCCAGTGTGAAAAGTTATCTTCGTGCAAAATTAAAAACCTCTGGTTTGAGTTTAATGAATCAGTAAAAAATAATATGAGCCAGCTGACCATAGGCAGCATACTCTCTTAGAAATAAATTATGGAAAAAACACAGCAGAACACAGACGAAAAATACCTCGCAGAGCTTAACGAAACTGACTATAAATATGGTTTTGTTACCGATGTTGAAGAAGAACAGCTGCCCAGCGGGCTCAACGAAGAGATTATTCGGGCCATATCAGCAAAAAAGAACGAACCAGAATGGCTGCTCGAATGGCGCCTGAAGGCCTACCAGGCTTTTTTAGAAATGACCGAACCCAAGTGGCCCAAGGTCGACTATCCCCCCGTTGATTTTCAAGATATCGTATATTTTTCCCGGCCCAAAAAGAAACTCGAGAGCCTCGATGAGGTTGATGATGAGGTATTAGAAACCTTCAAACGCCTGGGCATTCCCCTCGATGAACAGAAGGCCCTGGCTGGCGTTGCCGTAGATGCTGTGTTTGACAGTGTTTCAGTAGGCACCACATTTAAAGAAAAACTGTCAGAGCTTGGTATTATTTTCTGCTCTTTTTCTGAAGCAGTGCAAGACCATCCTGAGCTGGTGCGCAAATATCTGGGTAAGGTTGTGCCTACCAGAGATAACTACTATGCAGCCCTCAACTCTGCTGTATTCAGCGATGGTTCTTTCGCCTATATTCCCCCCGGTGTTCGCTGCCCGATGGAGCTCTCAACCTACTTTCGAATCAATGCTGCCAATACCGGCCAGTTTGAAAGAACCCTGTTGATCGCTGACAAAGGCAGTTATGTAAGCTACCTTGAGGGATGTACAGCCCCCATGAGAGACGAAAACCAGCTGCATGCAGCAGTGGTCGAGCTCTATGCCCACGAAGATGCCAGCATCAAATACTCAACCGTACAGAACTGGTACCCCGGTGACAAAGACGGCAAGGGTGGTATCTACAATTTCGTAACCAAACGCGGCCTCTGTGCCGGAGATAATTCTAAAATTTCATGGACTCAGGTTGAAACAGGCTCTGCCATCACCTGGAAGTATCCCAGCTGTGTTTTAAAAGGTGATAACTCAACCGGTGAATTCTATTCAGTAGCGCTTACCAACAACTACCAGCAGGCTGATACTGGCACCAAGATGATTCATCTGGGTAAAAATACCAAAAGCACTATTATATCAAAGGGCATCTCTGCAGGCCATGCAGAGAACTCATATCGAGGTCTGGTGCGCATAAGCAAAAAAGCCGAAGGGGCCCGCAATTACTCACAGTGTGATTCATTGCTCATGGGTGATTTATGCGGGGCTCATACCTTTCCTTATATTGAAGTCAAAAACAAATCAGCGCAGGTCGAGCATGAGGCCTCAACCTCAAAAATCAGCGATGATCAGCTATTCTATCTGCGCCAGCGGGGGCTATCAACTGAAGATGCCATCAATATGATCGTAAATGGTTTCTGTAAAGAGGTCTTTCGCGAATTACCCATGGAATTTGCAGTAGAAGCCCAGAAGCTGCTCGAAATAAGTTTAGAAAACTCTGTAGGATAAGTAAATGTTAACAATCAAAGATTTAGAAGTATCTATCGAAGGTAAAAAAATTCTTAAAGGCATCAACCTTGAAGTTAAAAAAGGTGAAGTGCATGCCATTATGGGGCCCAATGGCTCGGGCAAAAGCACCCTGACCAGCGTCATTGCCGGGCGCGAAGAATACGAGATCACCGGCGGAGAAATCATCTACAAAGACTCAAGTCTTATCGATGTTGAACCAGAGATTCGCGCCAGAGAAGGTATCTTCGTAG
>CAZHLC010000850.1:0-2234 GCA_964532545.1 uncultured Leptospiraceae bacterium
AGCCTCTATCTCAGAATGGTCAGCGATATTCATGATAACTTTCGTTTTCAAGGTGCTGTTGTTTTTGCCCCCCGCCAGTACGCAGCGCTGAATGCCAGCGACGTTGTCGAACTTGATCTGGCCCATGTTGACTATAAGCCATTTGATGCGCTTGATTTGACTATTTCAATGGGTAAGTTTATCGGCATTACCGGTATTGAATACCGCTGGCGCCTCGCCCCCGACCGGTGGACTGTTACACCATCTTTAACAAGCCGCTATACCGATGGCACACCGGTGGGTATCAAGGCACGTGGCAAGTTTCTCGACAAACGCCTCATTGGCAATGTAGGCGTAACCAACGGTTCTAACTTTATACGCTCAACCAAGTTGGTAGACAATGTTGATCAGAACTCATTAAAAACTTTTTCAGGCCGGGCCTCATATGATTTTTATTTTGGCCCTTTTAACATTTTAGAAGTGGGCCTTTCTGGTGAGTGGGGCGCTCAGTCGAACCAGAGCAGTAACTCGCCAAAACAAGCAGTGGGTGGTATTGACCTGCAGCTGGGCATGGGTGCCTTTGAAATGCGTGGTCAGTTTTTTATGCTGCAGATTGATGGCGGCGGGGTTAATAGCGCAAAAAATTACAAGGGTCAGGCGGGCTATGTAGAATTTCTCTATGGCTTTGCTGATTTTATGGGCATGGTCAACCGTCTTGCTCTGTATACACGGGCAGGTTATCGCAAGGTCGATGAGATTGATGATAAGTATATTTTCGTAATCAATCTATTGCGTATTACTGGCGGTACCCGCATTGATATAACCCCCAACGTAATTTTCAAGGCAGAATACGTAAGAAATCAAGAAATCGGAGATACTCAAGAGCAAATTGATAATGACGTGATTACAACGTCTCTGGTTGCGAAGTTTTAAGGTGCATAGTATGAAGGGTTCTTTTCGCAGAGTAGTCTTTGCCGGTTTGATGGCCGGCATTGTATTTTCATTTCATTGTTCGAACAATGATCAAGACAGTTTCTTCACCTCAGAAGAAATGGAAATCATTAAATCGCTGGTACTTGATGATTCGACGGCAATACCCGATGACCCTACCAATGCCTATGACCTGAATGAAGCCGCGGCCACATTGGGCGCAAAGTTTTTCTGGGATTCTAATTTCTCTGGTCAGGCACAGGTCTCGGGGGTAATTCATGATACCAGCAACTCTAATAGCGGCACTACTACCGTTACCGCAAGCACAACCAATACTGCTTTCAGTTGCGCAACATGTCACAACCCCGGGCTTGGGTTCGTAGACAGAGTAAAGGGCAACAAAGGTCAAACTGATGTTTCATCACTGGGTGCGAGTGGCTTTCAGGCCAGGCATGCGCCTACTGTTATCAATGCGTACTTTAATGAATTTAAAGGCAAAAAAGCCTGGTTATGGACGGGTAACGCCGACTCTGCCTGGGCCATGAATTCACGACCAATCGAAGGTGGCCCCCATAAGTCAGGCCGGGCTGCGGTTGCTAATAGAATCTGTGCCACAACCTATCAGGCCGAGTATGAGGCCATCTTTGGTACAACCGAAACAGCTGATTGTGATACTGGCGGCACCGGTATAACCGCCCAGTTCGGGGCCAGCTGTAATGCCAACACAAACCCGGGCACGGGTGCGGCTGGTGATGGGTGTTTTACAGCATTAAGTGCTGCAAATCAGGCCAATATTAACATTATCTTTTCAAGGTTCATGAAGGCCATTGCTGCCTATGAGCGCAAAATCATTTCTAAAAACTCAGATTTCGACAAATGGGTGAATGGGCAACAAGATGCCATGACCAATGCTGAAAAACGCGGACTCAAACTTTTTATTGGTAAGGCTAATTGTGTAGCCTGTCATAATGGGCCGGCCATGTCTGATGCTGATTTTCATAATATTGGGGTACCCCAGTCGGGTGGTTTCACAGCCTCAACAGATGATGGCGCATTTGCAGGTTTTCAAGCCATACTTGCAGATAATACAGGGCAGCATACGGCCTTCAGGGGTGATGGCTCTTACAGCGATGATACCACCTCGGGCGCCTCAGAGCTGGCTCTGTTGCCTACCTCTACTGCAGGCCAGCTAGAATATCTGGGTGCCTTTAAAACTCCCGGTCTGCGTGACATTTCGCAGCGAGCGCCTTATTTTCATACAGGTGCCTTTAAAAGTTTATGGGATGTTGTGAACTTCTATAACTTTGGCGGCGATAGTAACGATG
>CAZHLC010000851.1:0-2228 GCA_964532545.1 uncultured Leptospiraceae bacterium
CACTGGGCGCCTATGTTATTTCAATGGCCACCCACCCCTCAGATGTGCTTGCAGTGGCCCTGCTGCAGAGAGAGGCAGGCGTTGCCCAGCCTCTGCGGGTTGTACCCCTGTTTGAAACCATCAGTGACCTCAGGCAGTGTGGCAATGCTCTTGATGAACTTTTCTCAGTTGAAGTGTATAAAGAGCAGATTAACGGCGAACAAGAGGTTATGCTGGGCTATTCTGACTCGGGCAAAGATGGTGGCAAGCTCACCTCTTCTTGGGAGCTCTACAAGGCACAAGAAGCCATTGTTGAAACCAGCAGCAAACACGGTATAAATGTGACCCTGTTTCACGGCAGGGGGGGAACCATTGGCCGCGGCGGGGGGCCCACTTATCTGGCCATCTCATCGCAACCCCCAGGCTCAATAAACGGCCGCCTGCGCCTCACAGTACAGGGTGAAATGATTCAAAACAAGCTGGCCATCTTTGAGATCGCCCAGCGCTCGCTTGAGGTTTACACTACAGCAACCCTTACGGCGACAATGTTTCCCCCCAAAGAGCCTGAAGAACGCTGGCGCACCATTCTCGATGAGTTATCAGAAATATCAATGAACAGCTATCGCAGTCTGGTGCATGAAGATGAAGAATTTATTAAGTTTTTTCGCAATTATACCCCTGAAGAAGAAATTGGCGAGCTCAATATTGGCAGCCGGCCGGCTAAGCGTAAAAAAGGTAACAGCGTCAAGAATCTGCGGGCTATTCCGTGGATATTTTCATGGATGCAGACCCGGCTGCTGCTGCCAGGCTGGCTGGGCATCGGTGATGCGCTCAAAAAGTGGTCGGCCTCAAATGATATGACCGAGCTGGGTCAAATGTACGAACACTGGAAATTTTTCAGAGCCACCATCGATCTCATCGAAATGGTGCTGGCCAAGGCCGACAGCAAAATTGCCACCCACTATAATCACGAGCTGGTTTCTGAAGATCTGCAGCACGTTGGCAAAGACCTGCTGGTGCGCTTTCATGAGACCATTAAAGAGGTGCTGATTATTACGGGTAATGAGGTTCCCCTGGGTAACCACAAAGTTATTCGCAGAACCCTTGGTTACCGTACACCACTGCTTGACCCTATTAATGTAATTCAGGTTGAACTGCTCAGAAGGCTGCGGGCCGGTGAGCGCAATCGGCACCTGCGCCGGGCCCTGATGATCTCAATTAACGGTATCGCTGCAGGCATGCAGAATACCGGTTAGCCTGCTATTGGCGCTCTTGAAAATACTCTCGCCAGTTTGGTGAGAGAGCTTGATTATCTAATAGGCGTTTCACATCATCTTTTTGAGCCCGGCCGTAATAGGCATCGGCTACAAGATCAACCGGTACCTTGTCGGCGGCCGTTTTAACCAGCTCAATGGTATCGCCAACCTGTAGGTCGCCCTCTGTAACTACACGGTAATAAATACCATTGCGGCCGCTTTTCTGAAACTTTTTGATAATTGAATTGTCTTCAAAACGTATGCCCAGCTTAAAGCAGGGCATGCGGGGTTGTACCGCCTCAAGCACACAGGTGCCCACCTGGTACTGGTTACCCAGAAAGACCTGGCTCTCATCTAGCCCTTCTGTGGTTAAATTTTCACCAAACATTCCCCAATCTAACACCCTGTCTAGTTCGGTCTGCCAATATGCATAGTGCTCGCGGGCATAGCTATAGACGGCCTTGAATTCACCGCCATGAACGCTCAAATCAGCCTGGCCATCGCCTTTAATATTCAGTTTTTCGAGGTTCAAGCGCTCAGCCACCGGGCGTTTGTAGATGCCGGTTTTTACCGTTCTGCCATTATATTCGATTTCAAAGGGAAGTGATATGTTCAGCGATTTGATGGTCATTTTAATCAAAATAGCTATTTTTGACCGCTTTCACTTTTTTATGTCGCTTTTTTGTGCTTTGTGCAATTTTTTTTAAATAATTTCAATGGCCCAAATCATTTTAGTCGGCTTTTCTTCTTTATATATCTTTGCTGTCGTTTCGGCATTTGGCGAAATATAGTAGTTTACATCTTGTTGAGGCTTTTGGCACTGCATCTAAGACGAATGTATTTTACCAATGTTAGGGGAGAATTACCATGAAAAACGGTTTTTCAAATATGCGTTTTAGAGTCGTAGGCCTTGTGCTTCTAGCTTTTATTGTAGGCGGCAGCGCGGTCGGCGATATCACATTTAACAGCGTTTTTGCTCAAAGCAAGAAAAAG
>CAZHLC010000852.1:0-2228 GCA_964532545.1 uncultured Leptospiraceae bacterium
GCCACCAGATTCAATGGCCTTGGCCATGATTTCTGGGCGGGTAATAAGGCTGCCGGCGACACCCACAGAGCCCCGAGAGAGCTCTTCGGTTACCACGGCCATAGAGGTGTTGTCGGGGGCGTCTTCGGCCTGAAAGCCACCATAGTTCTCTGAAATAGACAGACCAAAGCAGCCCATTTCAGCGAGGCCTGAAATAATCTCTTGAGGAATCGTCAGGTCTTGTCTATGTACTTTTTCAGCAATGGGTTTCACCTTGTCTTCTGCAAAAGAGCGAAAGGTATCAAGCATCATCTGCTGGTCTTCGTTCAGGCCATACTTACCATAGCTGCCAGTCTCAGAAATTTCTTCTACGACCGGGCGGGCAAAATCTTCGTTTAATAAGGTGGTGGCGAAGTTATGAATACCTTTGGCATCGACTTTTTCAATGTAATCGTCAAAGCTGATATCAAGATAGCTGATATGTGTTTTGAAACGATTAAAGAAGTCTTGCAGAGCTTCAGCAATGAAGATCAGTGAAAGCTTCTCTTCGAGAGAACCTGCACCGGCACCCACTTTCTCTGGGTAACCCAGCATTTCTTGCGCCGTTAATATCAGTGAAGCGCCCCAGGCCAGGTCATAGTGAACCAGCTGGTTTTCATCCATCTTGGCGACAGACAGTTTGCCGCCTTCATTGGCTTTTTCAGCCAGAATGCTGGCTACGTCTTTGAGAAAAGCGTCGCTTTTAGCGACTAATTCTGTGCCTAATTGTAGGCCTTCTGCTACTTGAACCATCTTGATGTTGCCTCCTCAGGCAGATCAATGCCTGTTACTTTTGCCTGCTGAATAAGATTCCAGAAACCGCGGTAAGTGGCCCGGTCATGCAGTTCACCATCGTGCTGAATGGGGCCCCAGTCTGCGTCTTGCGCAGCGATTAGAACAGCCACACCCTTTGCAACTTCTGAGTGGTCGGGCTTCATGGCCTCAACGATGGCGTCAATCTGGGTGGGGTAGATTGACCACATGCGCAAGAAACCAAAGTCATAACGGGCGCGCTCAGCGTCTGCTTTGGTTTGATCGTAGTTTTTGAGGTCAAGAGTTACATTGTGAGCCGGTACCACACCGTTGGCCAGAGCCGTGGCAACAACGTGTGATTTGGCACGGCGCAGCAGTTCATGCTCGAACTGGCCCGGGCTTTTCATATTTGAAAGGGGGATAGCACCCTGGTGGCCTGATATAAAATCCATCAAGCCAAAGTCTATCACTTGCATCCACGGTTGGGCGGCAATCTGCTCAACATCGCGCAGCGCGCCATGAGTTTCGATGAGCACATGAATTGGTATTTCTCTTTTGATGCCGGCCTTCTGTGCAGTTGATTGTATGTATTCAATCATCTCTTTTACCTGGTCGCCTTTAGTAGGTTTAGGAATGGTGATGTAGGCCAGGTTTTCGCCTGCGCCAGTGACCAGAATGTCTACGTCTTGCTTCCAGTATTTGCTAGTATAGTCATGTATACGGGCACCGGCCATTTTGTATTTGTTCTCATCTGAATTGGTGACTTGAACAATCATTTCAGCATGTTCTTTCTCTTGCCCGGTGGGGGCACCATCTTCACAGTCTTGGGTAATATCAAATACGGGCCCCTTTTCTTGTTGAAAGCCAAGAGCCTTCGTAATAAGCTTTTCTGAACCTGCAAAATGTTCACAGGTGGGAATTACCGGAATGGGTTTTTCGCCGGCAAAAAGCGCTTCACTTGGATGTTGCATGATGAGATCTCCTACGTATGTTTGTAAAGATCTTGTAGACTTTTTTTCAGAAACGCCTCGTCAAGTTTTATTAAACCGAGAGAATAGCCTCAGGGAAAAATTGCCAGTGACTCATAATTTTTTGCAATGCGTTCTATAGAGTAAACATAAGAGGCCAGACGCAGATTTGGCAGCTTCTTTTTTTCGTAAGTATCTAAAATGTCGCGAAAACTGTAGAGCATTGAATCTTTGAGAGCTGAACGTATCAACTGAGACTCATCGGCTGACTGCAGCAGTTCTGCACGGTCTTTCGAAACCCTGAATGGCCAGAGTTTTACCTTTCAAGCCTGGGCTCAGTTTGAGAAGCTTAGAGACTTTTTCACTGGTGAAGGCTTCAACCACTGCGTCGGTCAGGCCGAGGCCTACAGCCTCGTTGC
The DNA here is from genome assembly GCA_964532545.1 of uncultured Leptospiraceae bacterium. GTDB lineage: Bacteria > Spirochaetota > Leptospiria > Turneriellales > CAZHLC01 > CAZHLC01. The sequence goes on from CAZHLC010000852.1 coordinate 2,159, forward strand.
ATACTTCAATGCCGTGCAGTGTAACAGATTTACCGGTGACGCTGGCGTAACTATCCATCTGGGCCGGGTT
>CAZHLC010000853.1:0-2227 GCA_964532545.1 uncultured Leptospiraceae bacterium
AGAAAACTAATGGCAAGTACAGGCGCGACAGGCAGGTGACATAATCTCAGCTAAAAGGGTCGTAGTGCAGCACCTCTGGGTTGGGTTGAAACAGGGGATGTAACAGTCGTCGCCATTCTTGATAGTCGGCCGAACCACGAAAGCCCTCAGTATGATCTTCAATCTTCTGCCAGCGAACCAGCAGCACAAAGCGCTCTGGGTCTTCGCTGCACAGCAGAATCTCATGTGAAATATAGCCGGGCTGGCGGCTGATGAGTTTCTGGGCCTCGCCGAACTTCTCTCTGAATTCAGCCTGGTCTGCTTTTTTGATTTTAATAGTGGCAATCTCAAGGTTCATATGGCGGAAGCTATTTTAGCAAGACTCAGAGTTGCTACAATTAAGCTGGTTTTTCATAAAATCTCATTGACCCCGATAAGCGTGGCCCATTCTTTGAGCTCTATGAAGAAACTTAGCATTTTAGTATTGGTAGCAGTCATGGGCGTTTTCAGCCTGTCGGGCTGCAAGAAAGGCAGCGGCGAGCTGATGTATGATCGAATTACTGCATTAACCTGGGTTCAGGCTAATGTGAACCAGGGCGACAAGCGCGTTATCTGGTTTCAGCTGCTAGACAGCGTAGACAAAAAAGAAAAAGTAAAAGAAAGCTATGCCCGTCGCAAAGACAAGATTGCAGGTAAGTACCCTGCTACAATCAGCGACCGCATGATCTGGACGTTGATCAACGATCGTTTTGAAATTCGTCTTTTTGCTGACTCAAAAAATAAAGCTTACCAGAAAAAAGAAAAGCTGGTAGCCTTTGTTGAAAGCTTTGACCTTGATGGTTTGGCTGGCGTTACCGGTGATAAGAAAAAAGGTAAAGACCTTAAGGCCTTTATTCCCAAGCTCAAAGAAAAGAGCAAATAATTCACTGCTGAAGAGCCCGGCTACGCCGGGCTTTTTTATTTTAACCCATATTCTTTTACCCCCACACATTTACCATTCTGGCATTCATAGTGAAAGCTGCTCATATCTGCTGCGATATGCTCAGGGTTACACATCTTACCCGCACTCGAGCAGGGCATACCTTTGCGCGCTCTGCTACAATCACTCTGCTTTTTAACAGGCTGTGATATTGAGCACTGAGCAAGTAACAGTACCATCAAGCATATTCTTTTCATTGTCGGGGATATATTATTCAGTAACAAAAGATAACTGTAAAGCTAAAATGGGTAACTCTTTAATAAAATGGTGCACTCACAGATTGTGTTTAATTACCAGGTAGAAATCGTTGATATTATCACATCACCAGGGCACAATTACTTTGGTAATAAGTCGGTAACGCCCCGAGAGCACCCCACTGTGCTGCACAAACGCATAGAGGCCGTCGCCGGCAAGGGGCTGGTGGGCGATCGTTTCTTTAACATTCGGCCCAACCATCGCTCGCAGGTGACTTTCTTCGCCTATGAAGTATGGCAAAATATAAAAGAGCAACTTGGGGTAGAGGCCCACTACACGGTCTTTCGCCGTAATATAATTACCCGCGGTATCGATTTAAAGGCGCTCATTGGCGCTGATTTCGTATTAGGCGGCATTGAATTCAGGGGCACACGCCACTGCGCCCCCTGCAAATGGATGAACCGGGTCTTTCACCCCGAAGCTCTGCGCACCATGCGCGGCCGCGGCGGATTGCAGACTCAGGTGTTATCAACGGGTATTCTAACAAAGGGGGCCGCAACCCTGCAATCACCAGTAGAAATTGATTCATCGCAGATTATTGTTCCCATAAAGAAGTTACGACTACCCTAGCCAGAACCCGTTAGTCTTTAACACCTGCCATGGTGCGCTCAAAATTATATCTCATAAAAAGCTCGATGGCCTCTTCTTCACTGAGCAGCTTCTCAAAGCTGCTACCATTGGTGCGCCCACTGAGGTCGGCCTCGCGACCCCATTCGCGGTACTTTTTCTTGTCTGGTAAATAGGTCACCCCCCATTCTTGCTCTTGAAAACGGGTGCCATAGCGCCGGCCCTTTTTTAACTCAGCGAGTATCTTCTGGGCCTGGGCCCGGCTCATGGTGCTCATGCTGCTTTTTTCTGCAGCCCCGGCTGATTGTCAAATTAGAAATAGAATTGACTGAGCATTTGCTGCTTATTACTGCACAAGAATGAAAGGGTTTATCAGTTTTATTTTTTTATCGCAGTTCTGGCTGGTTGTTCTGAGCCAGACACTTCAAACAAACAAAGCAACAAACA
>CAZHLC010000854.1:0-2227 GCA_964532545.1 uncultured Leptospiraceae bacterium
TTCCCAATAGCCGACAGGGTAGCTCGCTGTCGAATTGCCACCAACTCAACCAATACCCGCTGTACCAACCCACCGGGCCCCGGCGACAACTGGAACTTTGGCCCGTTTACCTTCTATAGCATTGCCACAGGCAACTATTCAGCCCCCGCAACCTGGTCTCTGGGCGGCTGTGGCTCAGCGACACCGGCACCAGTGGCCCCGGGTGCAGCTGACAATATAATTGTCTGCAACGCACGCACCGTTACCCTCACGGCAGCCACCACCGCCAATGATATCACTATTCAAGAAGGCACTCTTGATACCGATGGCACCAACAATTACGCTCTAAATGCAGCCAATGTGGTAATTGGTGACGGTGGCGCAGCTAACACTGCTATATTGACTGCCAACAGCTCAAACCTGCAGATCAGCAGCAACTGGTCTCGCAATGCCAACGATGGCCGCTACAATTACACCGGTAATCAGACTACCAGCTTCACAGGTAATGCAACAATTACCGGTATGACGAATTTCTCAACAGCTGGCTCAAATGCCTTCTCAATTCTTAACGCAGCCCAGCCTACCTTCACGCTGTTTGTTCCCACTGATCGACTGGTAGCACAACGACAACTGGTTCTTAATGGGGGCAATGTCGACAACGCTCAGATTATTGACGTAGGTGGTTTCACGCCAGCCAACCCACCGCTGGTGCATGGCGGCACAACCTTTATCGCCAGTGCAGGCAACCTTGTTATTCGCAAACCTACGGCCGGCACCGCAGATATTGAAGCCGGTAACTATGGCAATAGAAATATTCGTCTTGTTGGTGGTGACTTTCAACTGCTTGGCAACCTGCAGACAACCGGTGAGTTACAGTTAAGCGGCAACGGGGCAGCAACGACCAACCTCACCACAAACAATCACCAGATCGATGCTGCCACTCTTCACGTTGGTTATGCTGCAGGAAATCGCTCAGGGGTCTTGAATGCTGGTAGCTCGACCATTAACCTCTCAGCAGACCTTGAAGTATATGGGGCCAATGTCGCCTCGGGCTCAACCCTCAATGCTGGCTCGGCCACATTCAATGTTACAGGCAACGTAAATATCATAAACACCGCGAACCCGGCGACCCTCAACGCCAACAGTTCGACCATAAATGTGGGCGGCAACTTCACTAATAACGGTGCTTTTAACGCAGGCACAGGCCTGGTTTTTTTCAACGGCACCGGCAACTCAACCATCGAAACAGATGCTGGTGTTGCTGGCACAACCATCTTCAACAATCTGCGGGTAAACAACACCTCGGGCGGCAGTCGAGATCTCTTGATTGGTGACGGTGATACAATCACGGTTGGCGGCGACTTCTGGCTTCAGGGCGGGGGAAACTTAACCACGGCCATTCAGCTTCGCTCGGTCACCCCTGGCACCACCCATAATTTCAATATAAATGGTACCATCAATGCAGCTTCAGGCTGGTTTGGCGTTTCAGACTCTATAGCCTCAGCCTCAACCATTGGCTCAGGCCTGCCTATCTTTAAAATAGATGGCAACCCCAACCAGATTACCCGCAACACCTTTAACCTTACTTCGACCACCAATGCCGACTGGTTTGTGCAGCCGGTTCGCTATGCTGTTGCCACCGGCAACTACAACAATGCAGCTACCTGGGCTGCCGAAGGTTGCAACACCACTTTTTCAGGGGGCTCAGTTCCTACAGCTACTGAAAACGTGGTGATTTGCGGCAACACAGGGGCCAATGTGACAGTTACACTCACAGCAGCGGCTGATGCAAAATCATTGTTTGTAGGCGATGCAGCGGGGGCAAACACAGCCCTGCTTGATTTGACCACCTTTGATTTGACTGTGGCCGATGCAGGTGCCAGTGTTACTATTGAGAATAGCGGTGAAATTCGCAGTACAGGCGATGGTCTTACCACAAGTCAAAGATTACGAGGGGCTGCTGCTGACGTAGAAGTGCGCACAGGGGGAACATTTAACACCTCTGCACAAATATCATCGCTGGCCGTGCGAAACGGCGCAACTTTGCAAGACGGTGGCACTGGTGCAAATACCGGTAAGACCATCGAGTTAAAAGGGCAAAACGCCGGCAATGAGACTCTATACCTTGATGCCGCCAGTACAGTAAACATGACAGCCAGCGCTTCAGGCTTCAGCCTTATGTGGCTGGCACCGACAAGTACCGGAACATCTACCTTAAACTTCTCAGGGCTTACCGGGGCTGGGGGCA
>CAZHLC010000855.1:0-2226 GCA_964532545.1 uncultured Leptospiraceae bacterium
GGGCTGTACAAGACTGGTTGAAGCATGGTCTCTCTGAAGACTCGCTGCCGGTTATGGCCCGGGTATGAAAGAACCCCAGAAGGGGCAGCTGGTTTTCTTTATCTACAAACGCGAATTCTTAGCCGGTAAGGTTTTAGAAAAAAAGGGCGAACGATACCGAATCATGACTTACATGAGTGGTAAACGTTACTTCAGTCTTAAGCGTAATCATTTTTCACTGAGTTATGATTCAATGCTGCAGGCCTTTCGCCAGAAGTTTCCGGGGCAGACACCCGATGTTGATGATTTTATCGATTTGGTAAAGTATTTACGCTCTGGTGCCTGAGTCTTTCAGCTGCATGATCATATCATAAAGCTCTTGCAGCCCCTGCCACTGGTGCGGGCAAGCGAGCCACCACGAGACATGCAGGGTAGATTCACCGTTTGACACCCATATTTTATATTCAATACCATCGAAACCCCCGGTTAACGGCGGAACAAAGTTGATTTCAAGAGTGGCGGCTTTTTTCAGTATTTGCTCGAGCTTTTCAGCAGCCACCGGGTGCTTCTGGTAGGGGGCCTTGAAGTCAATGCGGCCAGAACGCCAGGCTTCTTTTGCTGGCTGGTCTTTGTGGCTCTGTATATGGGCAAAATATTGATCATCTTTGCTTCTTATATCTACAACCAGAGAGCCACCGCGGCGGTTGTACTCTTGTGCACGCAGAAAGAAGTAGTTATCAGCCAGCATCACCGAAATGGTTCGAATGCATAGATATCATCAAGTTTAAACTGAATAGCCTCAAAGTTAGCAGAAACCAGGGTTTCTCTTTTACGAAAGGTTTTTTTCAGGCGATAGATCTTGCTCTCGAGATAATAAACATCTACCAGTCTTTCTTCAGGGTAAACGATCCAGTATTCTGAAACACCGAAAGCTTTGTACATATTCTTGCGATGTACTGTATCTCGATGAACTGAGTCATGTGAGATGATCTCAATAACAAGATCGGGCGCACCATTAAGTCTTTTCTCTTTAACAATGTGGCGGCTGGCCTTTGTAACAAACACAAGGTCAGGTATTGCTTCGTTTTCGCTGTCAAACTGCACCTGAATGGGGCCTATAAAAACCCGCCCCAGATTTTCTTTCTCTAAGGCTTTTCTGAACAGGTAGTAAAGGTTACCGAGTATGACCTGGTGTCGGGTCTGGTTTGCCTGCATGCGGCTTTCGGTTTGAGTTAAAGATGGCTGCCGTCAAGCTTAAAGCATTACTCAGCCATCAACCAGGTCTTCGTATTTGTTGATGATTTTTTTATCATTCTTCTCATAGAAGGCGAGAAAAATATCACGGGCCTGGTCTGCGTTACGGTTCTCGATGGCCTGCCACACTTCTGTATAAAGTTTCACCGAGTCGCTCATGTTCCAGAACTGTGAGTTAAATGACATGACCCCCAGCAGATAAAACTGCTTTGAGCGGTTTAAGATAAAGCGAATCTTGCTGTCTTTGGCAAGGTTGGCGATACTCATAAAAAGATCATATTCAAGTTCGTTGAAGCTCACCCAATCCCAGTCATTATAGAGGGCGATGTTCTTCAGGTTTTCAAGTATCTCTTTGATATTATTGACTGTCTTGGTGTCGGCGCGATTGATATTGTTTGCGGCCAGCTGAATGATATAGGCGAGAATGTAACGTCGAATCACCAGAAATTCAGAAAAGTACCGATTATCAGCTGACATCTTTGTACCCGATGAGATTTCAAAGGCATCTTGAAGCTGGGTGAGCTTTTCTTCTTTAGTGATTTCAAGCAGAAAGTCAGAGGGCATGGCTTTGATTTCAGCCATTTTCAGCAGCGACTTTGATTTGATAATATTGGCGAGCTCTTTAACCTGTTTGCGCAGGTTTTCATTCGAGTCGTTTTCATTTGAAGGCGGTCGTTTGTCGCTTTTACCGCCGGGGAATTTTACAATTTTTCCCATCGACAAAGATACTAAGTTTTCGCGTCTTTGTAAATGATTTTATTATTTCTGGGCCTTGCCGGTCATGGGCACAAAACGTACTGCCAGCAGCTTCTTTTTCTTAACCACACCCTGCTTATCTTTTTCGATTAGCAGAAGTTCTTGAAAAACATCACCCACGGGTGCGATTAACTTTCCCCCCCTCGCAAGTTGATCGATCAAGGGCTGGGGAATTTCGGGTGGGGCTGCAGTAAGTATGATACGGTCAAAAGGTGACTGATCAGGCCAGCCCTGATA
>CAZHLC010000856.1:0-495 GCA_964532545.1 uncultured Leptospiraceae bacterium
TGATGACAAATATAAAATTCAAATCAGCAGCACTTTCGGTGAGTCACGCCTTGATCACTTTCACAACGGCGTAGACCTGCCCGGTAAAAACCTGCCGGTAAAGCCGGTTTATCGGGGGCGACTACTGTGGTATACCGAAGGTAAAGAAAGGCTGGGGCGCCTGCCCTTTGGTGGCGGGGCCACGGTAGTATTAGACCATGGTGGCTTCTCAAGCGGCTACATGCACCTGAATTCAATTAACCATACAGTGGTGGCCAGCCGTCAACTTAAGATGACTCAAACCCTTGGCCGCTCAGGCGATACCGGGCACTCGGGCGGGGCCCATATTCACTTTTATATATTTGATGATAAAAAGAAAAGGTTCCGCAACCCACTGATGATTCTGCCTCAAGAAAATGTTTTCTATCAAGATGAGCGCGCCCCTGAAATACTCAGCTACGGGGTTAAGCTGCCAGAGCGCCTGGCGACCATCAACCCCCAGCGTAGTATCATTAT
>CAZHLC010000856.1:521-2212 GCA_964532545.1 uncultured Leptospiraceae bacterium
CTTTACGCCCAGGTCTATGACCGGGGTCTTGGCAAAGAGCGCTGGGGTATCTACTGGCTCAAGGCTTTCAACCGAGAAGGCATTGAGGCCTTTTCTGTTAAATTTGATTTTCTACAGTTTAAAAAAGGGCGCCTGCTAACCTCAGATGGCAAACACTTTGATGAAGTCTACCACCAGAACTGGTACAAGCTGGGCCGGGGCTTTAAAAATTCAAAGCAACTGATTGTGGCCAGCCAGGGCTTTAAAGGCCCAGCCCAGAAAAGCAGCTACCAGCTTGATATTCGCGATAAATAGCTTTAAAATTTATAGCTCAGGCTGAGTCGCCCGCCTACCAGAGCTTCTGGCCAATCACCCAGGGGGCGAACCATGAAGAAGACCGCACGGGCGTTTTTAAAATTCAGGTAGGCCATAGCACCCCAGGCTGAATTACGATAGAATAAACCCTGGTCTTCAGCCAGCTGGTCTGCATACATAGCCCCGGGCAAAAAGCCAGTATCAAGAGTATAACTCAGGCCCGAACTTGATTTTGCATAAAGCAAGCCAAGGCGAAACAGCTGGCCAAAGCCCGCCCCCATTGTTGTTAAAAAACCCCGGCCCCGCTCATGCAGCATCGAATAGCCGCCAGCATGAAGGCTCAGCCCTTCGCCAGGCCGAAGTGAAAAGCCAGCGAGGGCAGCCCTTTTACTGTTGCGCCAGGCGAAAACACCAAGGCGACCATAGTGCAGCAGCAAACGCCCCCATTGTGCTCTGCGATTACCAAAAGCTGAAAGCTTTAACCATGAAGTTTTCACGCGACTATACACACCCTCATTCGCGCTTTTGTATAACCCGGCGGCCATGGGTGAGACCCGGCTCTGGCCGTTTCTAAACGCAAGCACCTGGGCTGAGTAAGTTCTGCTCTCGGCCTGCAGGGTAACTAGACCAGTCTGCTGTTTTCGAACCTTCGCTTCAACAAAGAACTGCCTGTCATTAAGGCGCCAGAAATACAGTTTTGCCTGGGCCATCGGTTCGGCTGCCTGCAGTTCTGCAGTTTCAGTGGTGAAAAAAATTCCCAGCAGTAAAAAATCAAAATCAATAAAACCACGATGCATGGTGAGCTGCTCTGCACCCCGCCTATACCAGCCATAATCATAGCCCAAGAGGCCCGTACGCAGCCCCACAAAGCTGCCAAAGGGTCGCAAATGAGCAAAGGTTGAATAACCGGGGCTGTAAGAGGCACCAGAGATGAGGTAGCCCTGTTCATAATCTTCTGAACGGTGCCCCGCTTCGAGCAGAAACGGGTAATACTTAAAACGCACCTCGCCGTAGGCACCAGTGTTTTCTGCAAAGCGATACAGGCCAGCCTCATAGTTCTGGTGACGAAGATATGAGGTGGCAAAAAACTTACGCCTGAAACCTTCGGTGTAATCACCGCTGACGACCCCAACTGTCGCAGCCTGCAGAGAACCAAGGGCGAGAAAGATGAACCATACCCTCTTCATTTCTGCCTCTGATGACATCGCCAATTATGCCGTGACAGAATTTGCCGGGTCTTTCGATCTGCTTTGCAGATACTTCTGGTACGCGCCAGCTTCAGGGCCTGCTGCGGGCTGATACCCCATTTGATCAACACCTGAAAAGCCGGTACAACTCTCGGTCTTGCTTCAGTAAACGTTGTGACTCTTTTGCGGGCCTTCTTGATGAATAGGGGT
>CAZHLC010000857.1:0-2204 GCA_964532545.1 uncultured Leptospiraceae bacterium
TTGTCAGCACTGCTACCACCAAAGTACAGATAACCTACACCTTTATTGGTTTGCGAAACCGAAGCGTCACCGTTTGAGGCACCCACAAATATTTCAAGCAGACCGTCGCCATTCATATCACCCGCAGAACATACGCTGGCCCCAAAGGCTTCAGAAGCTTTCTGGCCTCTTAAGATCAGGCTGGGCGAAGTTGGTGGTGTTGCATTGCCGTAGTAAACATGAACCACCCCTGATAGGGTAAAAACCCCGCTCTCATTCGGTGCAGCAATCATGAAGTCACCCAGGCCATCATTGTTGAAGTCGCCGGCTGAAGCCACATCAGAGCCAAATAAATCACCACCAGCTGAGCCTTCGTATTTTACATCGGCGAACTGGGCATTAATGACACAACCTGGTGGGGCCCCCGAGCCGTTTGTTGTACAATTTGCTGTAAGGTTTTCACCTAAGAAAAGGTAGGCTGTACCGCCATTTGTTTTACCGGCTTCATCAGCCTGTGAGGCCCCAATGAGCACATCAGCCTGGCCCCCACCATTGATATCTGGCAAGATTGCGACGCTGTGACCAAAGCGAGGTGTAGTATCACCAGTTTCAGCCTCAAAAGTTACGTGCTTTGTAGCTGTATTACAGTTGGCAGGGCATGTTAGACCTTCGTATAAATACGCCCGCCCCTGCTCACTGTTGTAACCCGGGGCGCCAACTAGAAGATCTTCTTTATTATTGCCTGTGACATCAGTGGCAGCGCGGCCCACATAGAGCACCTTGGCTGCAGACCAGTCTGATACGTTATTCACATTATCGATGGCTCGAACCCGCCAGAAATACCTGTCAGCAGCTGCAATGTTCTGCATTCTTGAGTTGGTTGCGACAGTTGCTGAGGTGGGCGATGAGAAAATAAAATCTGTCGCAACTTGAAATTCATATTCTTTCGTGCCAGAGCCAGCTTCAGAGGTCTCTACAGCACTCATGTCTTTCCAGTCAAAGGTAACGTTGCCGGTGGGGAATGAAAAGCCCACCAGGGGTCGGTAAATGATTGGCGTTGTTGCGGTATTATCAATGACTATTGCATAATCATAGGGGCCCCCAATGTTGCCAGCACCATCTTGTGCATAAATACGAAGAGTTTGTGAACCGACGTTGAACTCACTTCCGTTTAGTGTCAGATTAACCGGGGTCATATCGGTCATACTTCCCGTACGTAGAACCGTTCCATTGCCAAGGGCAGCACCATTGATTTCAACAGAGTATGTTGTGTTCTCAACTGCCGTTTGATTAAAAGTAACGATGATCGAACCGGTAGCTGATGAATAAAAGGTAGGCGAAAGGGGAAAATCAGTAACAGGGTCAGTCACGCTCAAGGTAGGTGCAACCACATCAACGTTGTAAACCTTGGTCTGCACATCACTTTCGTTGGCAGCCAGGTCAACGCCATAGTACATGAGAGTATTCACGCCCGCTGGCATTGTTATGGCGGTAGTGTATGCTATACGTGTACCTGAGGTTTTGGGGTCTGAGCCATCTGTAGTATACCAAAGCTGATCTAGCGGCTCTACCGCAAAAAGTGTGACCGTTTGCGCAGCATTAAAAAGACCTTCATCTGGGTCGGCCTGAACGAAAGGGGCATTATCATCACGATAAACGTAAACACTTGAAAAAGCTGTGGCAGAGTCTTTGCTCACATATACAAATACTTTGTTCTCACCTTCGAGCATATCGCTACCGTTCAGTGTAACTGTCTGATTAACACTGGCCGTCAGAGTACCATTAAGCAAAATCGTGCCGCTGCCCAACCCGCTACCCTCAAGTTCAATCTGGTAGGCAGAATCAACATCTGATTGCAGATCAAAGCTATATGAACCTGTGCTGTTCACAAATGGCAGCGTGGGTGTAGAGTTTGATAAGGTAATAGCCGGCAAACTTGCGTCTAGCTCATAGGTTTCACGCTTTGGCTCTTCAAGATTGCTATTTGTGTCTACTGAAAAATATCTTAGAGTGAAGTCGCTACCAATATTAAAAGGGGTAGAGTAAACCGCTGACGATTGTGAGGGGGCCGTATCATCTGTTGTATAGTAGGTGCTAGAACCATTTTCATTGGTATAAAGATTAATAGCTGTAGGGTAATTGCCAGCTTTGGTCTCAGCCGGAAAGGCAAAGGTTTTAGCGGGTGTGGTATCTGTCAGGGCGTCTTCACAGACTACGTTATTGAT
>CAZHLC010000858.1:0-2197 GCA_964532545.1 uncultured Leptospiraceae bacterium
AGGGGCTAATTCTGCGTATGCGGTGGTCTTGAGAATCGGCCGCAAATATATTGCCCGAACTGTCTACGACCAAATCTGAAATAAAGCGAAAAGAAGCTGCCGCACCGGTACCATCAGTATAACCAGCACTGCCAGAACCCACGAAGAATGAGGTCGAGCCCTCTGAATCGATTCGCCGCATGCGATCATTGCCATTGTCATAGACATACGTATACGAATTGCCCCTGGCAATAGCATCCAGGTTGCCAAATTGTGTGGTATTCGCTTCGCCCTCGAGGTAACCATTGGTGCCCGAACCAGAAAACGTGGTTACAGTCGTTGGTACGCAGAAGGTGCCCCAGTTACCAGATATCGTAGGCGAGGTGCCCGATGAGGTAGCTGATGTTTCGGCCGCATTTTTTAAGGTACTACCTTTCTGGTGAGAAAGCTCAAGGGTCGCGATATCTGGCGGCCCTGCGCCGGTAACATCACTGAAGGTGAATACCAGGGTTGATGGCGATAACCAATTGCCCCAGTAATATAAACCCATATTCTGATTAAATGAAAAAAGACTATTGATCTGGCTCTGGTTTGTCACAGCAGGTTGGTTAGTGTTCTGGTCGAATACAAGAGTCAATGTATCACCATTTGAAAACACGGCATCACCGTTATCGGGGTCGCTGGCTGTGGCTGAAACAATTACAGGGCCAACCGACTGGGCTGAATTTCGCAGGCGCGAAATTTCATCAATATAGCCTTCATTGCCACAATAGGCCGCAAATGCTATGAAGCTGCCAATAAGCCACTTTTTCATCAGCGACACACCTTTCGAATGCGGTAGTTGTTGATGTCGATAATAACCAGATTGCCACCCGGGTCAATTGCCAGTGGCCCTGCATTATTAAACCGGGCGGCTGCACCGACAGCTTCGTTATAGCCCAATGAGCTGCCTGCTAACAGTGAAGTGATACCGACAGCGTTTACCTTTCTAATTCGATGGTTGGCAGTGTCAGCCACATAGAGATTACCACTTGTATCAACAGCCACATCTTGCGGAAAGTTAAACTGCGCAGTAGCACCTGAGCCTTCGTTTGCGCCAGCAGAAGAGCCAGCGACCAGCGATGTTATACCGTCGGCCGTGATGCGGCGAATGCGATGGTTGTTTAGATCGGCCACGACTATGCTGCCGCTGGCTTCGACAGCTAAACCCATGGGAAAATTAAACTGAGCGCCACTACCCGTACCTTCAGCGTAGCCAATGCTTGAGCCTGCTAGCAAAGAAGTCTGTTGGGATACGCTGATTTTACGAATGCGATGGTTGCTGGCATCAGAAACGAACAGAACACCGTCACTGTTGACCGCAATGCCAAGGGGTAAATTAAACTGTGCTGAGGCGCCAGTGCCTTCGGTAGAACCACCAACACCAGAACCGGCAACCAGTGATGTAGTACCATCTGGTGCGATTTTGCGAATACGATGGTTATTACTGTCTGCTACATAGACATTGCCGGCAGTATCAACGGCAACATCATAGGGAGTATTAAATTGAGCACCTGCCCCGACACCTTCGAGATAGCCCGGGGTACCTGAACCTGCAACGAGCGAAGTAACCCCACTCGACGTGATTTTACGAATGCGGTGATTTTCAGAGTCTGCAAAGTATATGGTGCCACTTGAATCAATGGCCACACCATAGGCCCGATTTAATTGGGCTGCCACCCCGGTGCCCTCACTATAGCCTGAAGAGCCCGACCCTGCAAAAAACGATGTAGTACCTACCAGGCAGGTATTTCCCCAATCGCCTTCAATTGCTGGTGAGGTACCAGTAGCCTCATACGATTGTGCGTCTGAGGTTCTCAGGTTGTTACCCGATTTCATTGAAATCTGAAAACTGCCAATGGCAGGGGGGCTGGCCCCTGAAATATCTGCAATTGTAATCTCAAGAGCCCGTGGTGAGAGCCAGTTGCCATTATAGTCAGCACCTAGTGCCTGGTTGAAAGAGAATATCGTATCAATATCGTTTTTTGTAGTAACTGTGGGCTGATTTGTATCTACATCGAAGATAACAGTTATTTTATCACCCGAAGAATACGATGTGTCACCGTCATCTGGGTCATCGGCTTCTACTAAGGTAATGGCTGGGCTTTCGGGTACAGCACAAACCTTTCGAATGCGATTATTTTTTAGGATCGAAACAGAATTTGGATTCTGATAGCGG
>CAZHLC010000859.1:0-2194 GCA_964532545.1 uncultured Leptospiraceae bacterium
CAAAATCATCATCACCCTCATTGGCCGCTTTCTCAAAATATTCGCGGGCCCTTTTCATTTCACCCCGTGAGAAGAATGAATAACCGGTTTCATAAAAGGTCTGGCTGGCACTGGCTTCGGCGGCCTCTTCTTTCAGGGTCTCATGGTTTTGCCCATGCTGGGCAGTAGGCTGAGCCGCCAGCAGACTACAGGCGAATATAAAAACGGTAAAAACTTTCATCAGTCTTGTAAAAACTCAAGATTCTTGCTGGGTTTCTTAAAATTCTGTGGTCGGGGCTGCACTTTTTTCTGGGTCTCGGTTTGCAGCCCACCACCCTGCTCTTTTTTGTTCTCTTTCTTCTCTTCTTTCGGTTTATTGGGCTTCAGCATCTCTTGATCGCGGGTATCGGGCAAAAGAGCATTAGTATTGCTATCATCTTTGGGGCGAACGATAACATCATCTGTCATATAGCTGGGTAAATTATTCGCTGGCTGGCGCATGCTCTCTTGCTGGCGCAGCATTTGGTTGTCTTCTTCAAGCAGATTTTTCTTTTCAGGCACCATTTCGCGGTATTGCCGCTGCTGATTAGAAGGAAACTCAAGGGGGTCAATTTCAACGTCTTCAACTAACTGGCGCTTGCGCTGGTTCTCTTCTCGAATCTGTTGCAGATAAAAAAGATCACGGTTATCTTTGGCCAGCTGCATGCCCCCTGGTTCAGCATCACCCATACCCCATTGAATACCCAGAACAATGGTCAAAAGGGCCAGCATGGCAATCAGGGCAAAGGCACCCTTTTGAATGAGATCGCGTATATGCCCGGGAATACGCTCGATTAATTCGTCAATCTTTTCGATAATCTTCTGAAAATTCACTTACAATCAAATATCGCCTGTTTTATGCCTCTTTTCAACAAATTTTGTGCCAATGCCTCTTATATAAAGCCTTTACAAATTAACTTTACCTTTATTAAGTACTAAAGAATGAGACGACTGGTTGTTCTATTATCGATTTTACTCATAACTCAATGCCAAGATGTACGAGACTGGGTGGTTGAATGGCAGCAAAAGCAAATTGAAAAGCGTTATGGGCCCAGTAAATCAGTGAAAAAAGAAAAGATTCCCCAATGGCAAGAAGACCTGCGCGAGTATGAAGCAGAGTTAAACAAAAAAATTGAGGCCGGCCAGAAGTCAGCTAAACTCTACCGCATGCTGGGTGAGACTTTTGCCGACCTCGAATCATACCAGCTCTGCGCTGACCACCTTGAGGCCGCTGTAAAATTAGGGTATACTACTGATGATGTTTTCTATAAACTGGGTCTATGCTACGGCAATCTCTCGCGCTCACACAATTGGCAGGGCGACTTTGCGAAAAAAGCAGAACAAAACCTGTTAAAGGTGCTCAACCTCAACCCCCAGTATGATCGTGCCAAATTTCAACTGGGCCTGGTCTACTTCTATGGTTTTAGTAAAAACAACCGCTACCGGGTCGCGGCTGAGCAGTTAACCATCAGCCAGACACGTTTTCGCCAGAAGGCTATCAAGCTGATCTTAGAATACCAGAACGTAGCACCTGGCGACCATCGCTCTTACTTTGCCCTGGCGGGTATGTACAAAATTATTGGCCGCCTTGAGAATGCCCAGAGTCAAATGCAGCGCTTAATTCAGACCCTCGAAAGAGAAAACCCCAAGACCTATGCAGCCCTTGATATTTATCAGAAAGCCCGCGATAACCTGCGGCAATTGAGTATCAAGTAGGCCTGATGCAGCAAGAACTCTTTGACAAACCGGTTCTCAGCAAAAGCCCTGAAGATCAGCTGACTACTCTGGCCCTGCACCTGGCCGGCGTAAACCTGCATGAGAAATTTTCTAAACAGCTGCGTGATTGCAGCAATTCGCTTGAATTATTTGCCCGCCTCTACCTGAAGAACGACGCAGCAGGTGCCCGTGCCCAGGCCGAAGAAACAAAAAAACGCCTGCTCGATGCAGACTGCCAGATCATTTTTGCTGATCAGCCAGTTTACCCCCCTGCACTACTGGGTATTGCTAACCCCCCTCTCTGTTTATTTGCCAAAGGTGACCTGGGCGCGCTGAAAGACCATGACTACGTTTCAATTGTGGGTACCCGCCAGCCTTCTGATCTGGGTCTACGCTGGTCAGAGTTCATAGCCAACGAGTTGGCCAGTGGTGGCACCACAGTGGTTTCAGGCATGGCCGT
>CAZHLC010000860.1:0-2190 GCA_964532545.1 uncultured Leptospiraceae bacterium
TTAAAATAAGGCTGCCCCCGTTCTGCCTGGCCGGTACGGCATACTTCAATAAAATGCCAATGCCGATCGAAGAAATGAATTCAAGAAAGCTGAAATCTACTATGATGCGGGCTTTTTTACGGCGCAGACAGCGCTCTAATACAACCTGCAGGCTGCGATAAGTGTCGGCATCGAGGCGGCCATCAAGATAAATCACTTCATGGCCGCGGTAATAATCATGTTTTATTCTCAGTGGCTTCTGCTCTGTATTCTTGCTCTTCATATAGAGAAAAGACGCCATGGTTACCCCTCAGGGTTCCGCAAAAATGCAAAAATTCAACGAATGGGTTTGATATCAGAAAGCAGCCAGTCTTTTATCTGGCCGGGAATTTGACTGCCGCACCAGCCACAGCTGGTCTTTTCTTCATCGGGCAGAGGGGCCCCACAGTTTTCACAACTGTAATCAGCGAGGCCAAAGAGGTCAGCTTCACCTTCTTTTGACAATGTCATAAGATGACGGTGGTGGCGGGCCTCTTCAGCGGGGCCCATGGCAGAGCTCCATTTTATTTCGACTTCAGCCCGCTGGGTATCACCCTCTTTTTTCAGTGATACACAGTCGACCGAGCCGACAGCAGCGCCGTAATGTCGCTGGTATTGATCTAATGAAAACTCTTTGTGTTGAAAACGACTGAGAAACTCTTCAGCTTTGAAGCTGCGGGCATAGAGCCAGCGCCAGAAAATATTTGAGGCCCGGTCTTCAACCAGTTGGGCCCCGTTGCGCCGGCTGCCCCATTCGTTATGCTGGGTAATTTCGGTCAACACCCAGTCATATGAACCGCTGTTATAGATGGCCCCACAGTAGTTACATTTGATTTGTTCAGAGTGATTGTCTGCGGCCGCACCGCAGCGGGGGCATAGATTGTTTAACAGACTGTAAGAAGCTGTCGTCGCGCCCTTCTTGCGGGTAAATGACCAGACTTCGCGGTAATAGCTGTCATATGCTTTTTTCAGAGCCCGGTTAATTTCACCATCAGCCGCATCAAGGCTAACCATAACATCACGCCCCCGGGCCCCAATCTCAACATGGGCACTTTGATAGTCGCCATCGTTATCGATTGCCAGAATGGTGGCTGATTCGGGGCCATAGTTTGACATCACATTTTTTTCATTGTCATGTTTCATGTGGGCCAGCTGCAGCCGAAAGCGCTGAAAGACCCCAGAACTCACCAGGCTGCGGGTTGGTAACAGGTCACCGGCAACCCAGGCTTCATTAAGCAGGTTCATAGTCTGCAGACAGTTTGACAGAAATTGTTTTTGCTCAAAGGCCTCATCTTGACTGCCAATCTCAGTATTAAATGCTTCTTTAACTTTAAGCTGGGCCCGTGCAACCGGCCAGGCTTTGCGATTTAATATGCGGCGATTCTTTTTGATACGGCGAATCAACCAGCTAAGAACCGAAAGAACAACAATTAAAATGATGGCAAAGAAGATATAGAAACCTATAGGGTCTTTGAGGCGCATATTCCCAAAACTGGTCATGGCTTTTTTAAAACCCGAAGCTGCTGCAAAGGTATTTTCTTTATAGCTGAGTTTAAGAAAGATGTATTCGCTTTCGCTGAGATGACTTAATCTATAACCTTTGGCATCGCGGGTAAAAGAGCGTAGCTTATGATACTGCCCACCACCGAACTGTGAATATTCGGCGCTGTATAATTCGATACCAGAAGCTTCAGGGCCATCGAATTTCAATTGTATGGCTGCACTTTCAGAATGGTAGTGGCTGGCCAGTCTCAAGGTGATATGCTGTGCTGTTTTATCATTGCGCACCACATCGGCCATACGATAAGAGTATTCAAAGTCAGTTTCTTTGCCGACCCTGCCCTGCGCTTTCACCAGAAAATGGTAGGGCTTGTTGCGACCCGAGGCATACCAGTAATTATCAAGAGTCGAATATGTCTGCTTGTAAACCGAACCATCACCCCAAAACCAGTAGACTTTTGACAAACGGGCTCTGACGGTTTCATTTGCCAGGGGAAAATAATACTTTGAAGGATAACCGCTCTCTTTATTGAACGGGGCCAGTAGCTGCCCCAGGTGCTTCTCAGTAATTTTTACGCTGCCATCTTTTAAAACTCTGATAACGTAATTACTGCTGCGGTTCAGCTGGGTAACCCTCTCTTTCTGACGCAGAGTTTCAATTGGTTTGAAACT
>CAZHLC010000861.1:0-2188 GCA_964532545.1 uncultured Leptospiraceae bacterium
AGTCGCATAACTATAGCCTGGTAATTGCTTCGTCTTCGGTTTTGGCAATATTGAGGATCTTTGTAAGTTCAGAAACAGCAATGATCTTAAAAACAGGGTCACTGAGCTCGCACAGTATGAGCTTATTACCCCGCTCTTTCAGCATTCGCTGGGTGCTTAACAGCACGCGTACCCCGCTTGATGAAATAAATTCTACTTCTTTGAGATTTATGATAACATTGGCTTTTTCATATTTGTTAAGCAGGTTGCGTAAATCAACTTCGAGGGCCGTACCCTCAAAGCTATCAATACGGCCCCGTAAATATGCAATGATATCGCCGCCAAGATCTTTGGTCTTTATTGCCATTGGTCAGGTTATCGCTTATGAATATTATTGTCTTGTAAAGCAATAATCAATTAAACACTGTCAGGTACAGAAATATTGTTTAACAAGGCACTTGATTTACTGATGGTCTGGGCAGATTGAGTGGCGATTACCTGCATCAGGGCCTCTTTCGAGAGGTAGCCAAGCTCTAACAATATGACGCCGATCTTTTTTTGCGACGTTTCTTTGATTGCGAGGGCCTCGTCTAACTGGGCCTGAGTTATTTCGCCGGCTTCAACCAGCATTTCACCGAGTAGTTTTTTGCTCATAGTAGTTCCTATAAATTTGTCAAAGTGAAAGAAGACCCGGTTCATACATGAAAATCAATTTCAGGCCATGGGTCAATATTTTTATAAACACGGGTATAGGTAAAACTACGCATAGGTTTCAGGCTTACATTTCAGCTCTGCTGGCCCATGGCTCTGGCTGCCTTTAATAGATTCTGTTCCATAGGCAGGTAGATCTTTTCAAATTCACCGATCAAGTCATCATTCATCTCGGTGGCGAGCCCAATTTTGGCCAGCAGATATTTTTTGGTTTCGTTGTTAGGTATCTTTTTGAACGGCCACAACCATTACCTCAAACTTCATGATTCAATATCGGTTGACTTTAAAAAAATCTCTGAAAAAATTTTTTTTCTTACACCCCACTTAATTGAAGGCTGCCTGGCTCAAGCCACGCTGTGAACACTCTGAAAGCATTACACTGAGATAAGCAGAATAAAGTTCAAAGTTTCAGAGTGTCGATGCAGATATATGAAAATCTTCTCGACCAATCTCAAGCTCACATCCTTCAAAAAAACCAATGTGCGTGAACGCAACCTTGTACACACAACCACGAAGCAGGGCGGGTACAGGCGTACCAGTTTTGTCGACGAGATAAAAGAACGTGAAATAAACAGTTCAACCTCAAATGATCGCAATCGCAATTCGAAAAAAGAAAAAAACGAAATTAAACACATGCCTACCAGAAGACGTGAGGCTGTTTTAGAAGAGGGTGAGAAGCCAACGCTGGTTCGAGAGGTTTCACTTCAAACAGTATCTACAGAAAAGCCAGCGAGGTTATTTATTGTTGGCCGCCTCACTGACACTGACCTTCCCCTTGGGCTACAATTAAAGCTTGGTCTGATGGTTTTTTTAATGCATATGTTTATGCGCAATGAGCCAGAAGATAACTTTTTAAGCAACCTGGTCAGTCGGCGCTTAAAGATGCGATTTGCAAGTGCTGAGGTTGCGCCAGCAGCTACCGCTAATATGCAGAAGCAGCCCAAAGCAGGCGAGCAGAATAAGGCAGGCCCGGCAGAAAACAATATTCAAGGGCCACAGACAAAGGCCGAGGGCATTCGAATTGAGAATACCCGCGAGGCCCTGACCTTTGAAGCGCGGGGCAAAATTTTCACAGCTGATAAAGAAATTGATCTGGCTTTCACCGTAAGGCTGGGTAATAACTTTACTGAAACTTATGATATTGATGAAAAAGAATTAAAAAGGTTCATCGACCCCCTGGTGATCAATTTTGATGCCGATTCGGCGCAACTCAGCCAGCAAAAGTTTGAATTTGATCTCGATATTGATGGGCAGCCAGACCAGATGGTTATGCCAAAGGGTGGCAGTGGCTTTCTAGCCCTTGATAAAAATGGTGATGGGGTCATCAACGATGGCAGTGAGCTATTTGGGGTAAAATCAGGTGATGGCTTTGCAGATCTTGCTGAGTATGATGAAGATCAAAATGGCTATATTGATGAAAACGATACCATCTATGAGCAGCTTCAGGTATTCAGCAAAGACAGTGATGGTAATGATATAGTTGCGAGCCTGCGCCAGA
>CAZHLC010000862.1:0-2182 GCA_964532545.1 uncultured Leptospiraceae bacterium
TAATAAGAGCTACCACAGCACCTGGTATACCCACAAAGCTTGTATAGGGCCGCTCAAGATGAGCGTGTTTTTTTCGCAGTACAATAAAAGCGATCAACTGCATGGCATACGAAATCAATGCCCCAAAGACAGCCATGTTCAAAAGAATAGCACCCACCGTAGAACCTTCGCCGTAAATATGAATGATTAATGCGGCAACATAGCCCATAACCGCCCCCACGATCAGGGCCACGTGGGGGCTTTTTCGTTTCGAAGTCAAAGACAAGAAACGGGGAAAGTACCCAGCCCGGGCCAGCGAATAAACGTTGCGACCATAGGCGAAAATAATGGCGTGAAAACTTGAGATAAAACCGACCACTGCCAGAATGGCAATGACCTTGGTGGTAGTACCATTGCCAAAGATGGTTTGAAAGCCCAGATAAAGGGGTTTATTCGATTTGCCAATTTCGGCAGCCCCTGGTGCGATACCCGAGTTAAAAAATAGAATTAGAAACGCAGTTATGGTCAGGGTCAGCAGACCGTACAGAATACCCTTAGGCATATCTTTCTGGGGGTCATGGGCTTCTTCGGCAGCCAGGGGTAGCTCTTCGATGGCCAGAAAAAACCAGATGGCAAAGGGCAGAGCATAGCCTATGCCCATAAGCCCCTTCGGCAGCCAGCGGCTCTCGCCCGCCTCGGGCTTTATGTTCAGGGCCATATCGATATCAAAATGGGGAATAGCACCGATCACAAACACCACCAAGACTATGATTGATAAAATTGCGACGATTACAGTAATTTTAAAAGAAGTCTCAACACCGGCAATATTCAACCCTACGAAGACACCATAGAAGAGCAGCCACCATAAAGGAGCATACTCGGGGGGTGTTTCTAAGATACCACCGAGATAACCACTGATGCCCACCACGATCACCGCGGGTGTAATTACATATTCCATGGCTTCGCCGAGGCCGGTGAAGTAACCGCCCCAGGGGCCCATGGTGGTGCGGCCGAATGAATAGGCGCCCCCCGTATGTGGCAGAGCCGGTGAGAGCTCGGCAATTGAATAGCAGAGACCAATGTACATGATGGTGACTATGATTGTGGCTAAAAGCAAACCGCCAAAGCCCCCGGCTTCAAGACCAAAGTTCCACCCGAAAAAGTCGCCCGAAATTACTGCGCCCACACCCAGGGCCCAGAGTGACCACACCCGGGCGTAGCGTTTGAGACCACGTTTTTCGAAGTATTCGTTGCCTACCGACTCGTATTCAACCGAACCGACTTTTTTCTTGTCGTCTGCCATAGACCAGCAGACGGGCAGGCACTTGTGAGGTCAATGGGGATATTAAAACAGTGCCAGGCCCATGCTCATTGAAAAATTAAACTCGTGGCTAGAGAGGCCGGTGACATAGTCGGGCTCAAAGGCCAGGGGGCGATAGTAAGAATATTCAAGACCCAGGCCGAAAGAAATATTCTGATAGTAGGCCAGGGCTACGGTTTTAATAAATATTCCGTTTAAATTAAATCTGCCAACCTCTGGGCTGTTAAGATTAAAACGTTGCACCACCGCCTCTGGCACCCGGTGCAGATTAATGCGACTGAAATGTACCCCGGGTATAAGGGCCAGCTCAATGCCGGCGAGGTCATTACCAAGTAAAAAATACCTGTATGAAATACCAACGGGATAGCTCTCGCGCGACAGCAAATCGGGGCCGGGGTCAGTGCTGGTTTCGCTGCAGCTGTTGCCACTGCCGTTGTACTGGCTTTCACCATCAGAGGCAAGGGCTACGATGATAGCAGCTGCTAACTCGGCCACCCAGGCGCCGGTGCAATCTCTACCATTGGCATAGGTATAGCTGGTGCCCAGAGTCTGTTTACGGTAACCGGCATATAAACCCAGGCGCTGGGTTGGGTAGTAAGCAGCCCCCAGAGAAAAACCTGCATAATCAGAACCGTTCTCAATGTTGTTCTGCAGGTGATTGTTAGCCACGTTTTTCGGGCCGCCAGAAACTCCCCCAATATTAAAGGCCGCCCACATGTGCAAACTGGGAAAGCTCAGCTCAGTAGAAAAAACAGAAGAAGTTAACAGAGCCAATAGCACGGCCCCCCGTAAAATGCCCATGGTTTCAGTGTATGTCTATTGGGCCGCCCTTGGCTACTTAAAGCGCCTCAGCTGTTGATGGGCTGCTACACTGTGGTATTT
>CAZHLC010000863.1:0-2168 GCA_964532545.1 uncultured Leptospiraceae bacterium
TGAGGCCAACCAGTACCTTGCGATCGCTTTTTTTCGAGGGTTGTAGATTTTTTTTACGAATACTGAGAAAGATCGCAAGAAAAAAGAAAAAACTGCCCACAGCGTATTGATAAATAAAGGGGTACCATGCCTGCATGGGTGAATTTGCAGTAGAGCTGCGGCTGGTCAAGAACCTCTCAAAATTATCTTGTCTCTTTATCAAAGTCTTTCAAGCTGTTAGGCATGTCAGAGGTGTTAAGAGTCGCGCTGGTAGGCCTTGGTCGGGCAGGCCAGAGGCATTTGCGGGCCATTCATGACTCTGAGAATATGAGCTTAGCAGCAACGGCAGACCCGGCGATTGCCAGTAATAGTTCTCAACCTCATTATCAAACAGTCGAAGATCTGTTATCGGCTGAACAAACAGAGTTGGTAGTGATTGCCAGCCCAGATGGTTTTCATGGGCCGCAGACCATGGCATGTTTTGCTGCAGGTAGCCATGTAGTCTGCGAAAAACCCTTCAGTACTGAATTGGCCATGGCCCAGCAGGTGCTGGCCAGCCAACAGAAAAACCACCTGTTTGTAGTGAAACAATTACGTTACCATGGTTTGTTTCAGCAACTCAAGGCTAATATTTCTGCAGGTGCGATGGGGCAGGTTAACCTGGTACAATTTAATCTCTTCTGGCATCGTGGCCCTGAGTACTTTGCCAACTCAAGCTGGCATGGTGATGCCAGGCTTGATGGCGGTATTCTCGCCAATCAGGCGATTCATTATATTGATTTGCTATATTGGTGGTTTGGTTTGCCCGAAGAGGTGTCAGCCCTGGGTTCAAATCAGGGCAGGCTGGGGCTCGAATTCGATACGGTATTATTGCAATTGAAGTGGCCAGGTGGTTTGCTGGGGCAGATCAATGTCAGCTACCTTGCCTTTGAAAAGAATTTTAATAGCTCGGTGACCATGCTAAGTGAGCGGGCCAATCTGGTTATAGCAGGCCAGCGTTTTGATAAAATAGAGAGTGCTGAAGGCGTGGCTGGCGAGCTCGGTCTTGAGAATTACCAGCTGGGTCAAGGGTACGAAAATGAATACCGGCTTTTCTATGAGAATGTAATCGATAGTATCAAAGGTCGGGCGGCCCCGGCCATCGATGGTCAAGAGGCTCTTCAATCTCTTCGTATAATTGAAGCTGCCCGCATTTCGCTTGCAGAAAAAAAAGCAGTAAGAGTTTCTGAAGTTTATGCCTGATTATACGGCTCATGAAAGCGCATTCATAGACGATGGGGCCCAAATTGGTGCCAATACCCGAATCTGGCACTGTAGTCATATAATGAGTGGCGCAATAATTGGTGAGAACTGCAGTCTTGGTCAGAATGTTTGTGTCACTTCAAAGGCGCGTATAGGCAACGGGGTGAAAATTCAGAACAATGTTCTGGTCTGTGATGAAGTGATTCTGGGCGATTTTGTGTTCTGTGGGCCGGGTATGACCTTTACCAATGTGATGAACCCCCGGGCAGCGGTTTCGCGTAAACATGAGTATAAACCAACAGTCGTGGGCGAGGCGGCGACTCTGGGGGCCAACAGCACTATACTGTGCGGCATTGAAATTGGTGCATATGCCTTTGTTGCAGCCGGGGCTGTGGTAACTCGCAGTGTCAAACCCTTCAGTCTGGTTATGGGTAACCCCGCCCGCCAGACGGGGTGGATGAGTATTCAGGGGCACAAAGTAAACCTGCCACTGACCGGTAATGGTGAACTTGTGCAAGAGGGCTATCGTTACCTTTTGCAGAATGGTGAATTAAGTGCAGACAAAGAATAAAACTTTTCTGGTTATTGGTGGGGCCGGCTTTATTGGGTCGCATATTGTTGAGCAACTTCTTGAGGGTGACTGCGCAGAGGTTCGAGTACTTGATAATTTCTACGGCAGTAGCAGAGAAAACCTTGGCAATGTTCTTGAAGACCCACGTCTGAAGGTCATTGAAGGGGATATTTCAGACCTGGGCAGTCACATACATGTATTTGAAAACACAGACTGTGTTTTTCACCTGGCGGCCCTCTGGCTTCTCGAGTGTGCCACAGATCACCAGAGGGCTTTCGAAGTAAACGCCCGGGGAACTTTAAATGTACTTGAAGCAATGATGGCAGCAGGCGCTAAACGTCTGGTCTTTTCTTCTTCGGCTTCAGTCTATGGCGAT
>CAZHLC010000864.1:0-2166 GCA_964532545.1 uncultured Leptospiraceae bacterium
TGCCCAGGTCTATGGATGTCCTTGTGCGGTTGAACTTGATATGAAAAAAGTACCGAAGAAAGTCAGTTTTCAGAACAAACGAAATGGCATGGTTTATGACCGCAAAACCAAACTAACGTGGATGAAGTGCGCCATCGGCCAGACCTTTAGCGGCGGCAAGTGCAGCGGGCGCCCCACCAAGTACAACTTCAGCCAGGGGCTGGCCGAATGCTCTCAACTAAAACATGGGGGATACTCTGATTGGCGCATGCCAACCCTTTACGAGCTCAAACACCTGGTTTTCTGCAAGTATGGGCCAGCCACCCCCCTTGAAGATGAAATGAAATGCGATTTGCCTGATCGTTTCTACAAAGACAGCCCCGAATCAAAGGCGGCCCTCAAGTCACTCAGGCCGGTTACCTATCAGAAATATTTTCCCAACACCCGCAAATATGGCTACTGGGCCATGAAAAAACCAAAGTGCACATACCCCGCCGACAAGTGCCGGGCAATGGTTGACTTCGGTCGCAAGTACAACGAAGGCGGTATGAAATGGCAGCTGGGTATTGGCACCGATCAAGCCAAGTGGATAGGTCGGGGCGACAAGTATGTGCGCTGTGTGCGCGGTGACTATTTGACGATTTGGTAGAATTAAGCTGGTTCTTTTGCTGAGAAGAACTATGTTTTGAGGCACTTTTCACTGGCAGCTCACGGCCTCGAAGTTTGCAGGCAAACTTCTTCTCTGCGGTTACGATGGCCGCCGAGCCGGCGGCGCACTTGCTCAGGTAAAAAGACTATGGCCTCTCAAGGTCTAACTAGTTTTACTCAGGGATGTTTGAATGCGAATAAGATGCTTTCGCTGGCAGAGCGAGGCCTCGAAGTTTGCAAGCAAACTTCTGCTAAAGCGGGCTTCGCCCTGCCGCGCTCTTTTATAGTATACGCTTGTATATATAGGTGAGCCTTTATAAAACTCAGTTTTTTTTCTTACAGAAAAAAAACTTACTTGTATATATGAAATTATATAGTAATGCGGTATATACTTACATCCGATATTTAGAGAGACATTGAGGAGACATAACATGGTAGAGAGAGAGACTACTGCAGTACTTGTTCGAAAAGACGCACGGCCAGTGGTGGCGAGAGAGCAGAGGCCGGCAGCACGCAGACCGGTGAGCCCGAGAGCTGCTCAGAAAAACAACATCAAAGATACTCTAGTTAATTCTGCAAAGGCTATTCACCAGAAGATTGAGCATCTGAAGAAAAACATTAACCGTCTTGAAAAAGATCTCAATACCATGGGCAGCGGGGTAGCAAGGCTACGCCGTAAGATGAGCATGTGGTCAACCCACGAAGAGGTCAATAATGGGTGAGAAGCGCCGGGTATTTTTTCTATTAATCATTCTCTTCTTCTTCGTTGGCGTTGCCATCTTCGTGATGGATCGTATCGGCATCGTGGCCATGTCTGACGTGCTGCCCTTTATGGCCGATGAAAATCCTGTTCGTATTGAAGACCGAGACTTTCCCTCTGAGGTTGAAAAGCTCAACCATGCAAAAAAACAAGAAAAACTGATGGAATGGCAAGAGGCCCTGGCCCGCAAAGAATCTGAACTTAAAACAAAAGAAGAATCTCTCACTCAGAAAATACAAGAAAACGACGAGCTCAAAGACAGTCTCAATCAAGAAAGAAAACGCCTTACCCAGCTCATGAGCATCTGGAATGATCGTCAGGCCAAGGTCAAAGACCTGTCGAGTAAGGTGCGCAACATGCCTCCTGAAAAGGCCCGTGAAATGATGCAAGACTGGACAGATTTTGACATCATCGATGTGCTGCGCCAGGTTGACAAAGATGCTGAACTCGAAGGTCAGGCCTCAATCACACCCTATCTGCTGACCCTGTTCACCCCCCAGCGTCGGGCCGAGATTACCCGCAAAATGCTGCTGCCACCGCTTGAAACTGATGACAGCAACGCCCAGGCAGATGCTGATAACGGCTGATACGTTGTAAAAAGTTCGGGGCTGCCATGACAGCTCTCTCTGACAAAAAAGATGAAAACCCAGGTCTGCAAAGGCAAAGCCAGCGGCAAAACCCTCTCTGTCTACAAAACCAGAAAAGAGGCCAAAGAGGCCTCAGTCTACATACTTGATAACTTTAAAAAACAAATGTCGCCCTATAAGTGCGAAACCTGC
>CAZHLC010000865.1:0-2160 GCA_964532545.1 uncultured Leptospiraceae bacterium
TTCTTCTTTAGCTTCTTCTACACCGGCCACGTCTTTAAAGGTGACCTTGTTTTTCACATCGGGGTTAAGCTTTGCTTTCGAGCGGCCAAAGCTCAGGGCCTTATTACCAGTAGATTGAATCTGTCTCACCATCATGAACCAGATAAAACCCAGAACAAGCACCCAGGGCAGAATCGCTGCCATTGAGCGCCAGAAGATACTTTCTTCTTGTGGCAGCCCCTGAAAATAGCGCACACGGTTCTTTCGTAGAAACTCTAAGAGCATGGGGTCTTGATAGGCAATGTAAGTTTTAAACTGAATCGGCGGATTGTTATTCTCTGCCTTGTAGTAACCTTTAATGGTATTACCCTGTATGACCAGGGGCTTGTCAGTTTCAGTGTGAATTTTACGATCTTCGGCATAGCGAAGAAATTCTGAATAGTGCAGTTTAACTACACTGGTATCATCATTGCGAACCATCTCGTACATGAGAAGGCTCAACACCACAATTAACAATATAAGGGCAACGTTTTTGAAACCTCTATTCACTTGAGTTCCTCTTTTATTCTATACATTTTTCTATCAGTAACCGGCCCCAAAACAAGGTGTAAACCAATAAATGAGGCAAGGCAGCAGTAATGTGAAGCTATACAAGAAAAAGAGGGTCGCAAATAATAAATTAAGTATTTTATCGCCATATTATATGGCTGAAAAAGCCTTGACCAGGGCTTCACAGGGCAAAATCAGAACTATATGCCATTTCATCATAAATACAAAAAAAGCCTCACCGGTATTACCGCTGGCCTGCTGCTCATTATTGGCGGCACGTGGGGGCAGATTCAGGGCACTGCAAAAACTGAAATTTCAGAGCCTGGCTTAAACGAATTATTCAATCAGGTTTTATATCACGTAAAAAACGAATACGTAGAAGAAACTTCGGCCCAGAAGCTGTGGTTCGGCGCCATTAAGGGCATGCTTGAATCACTGGGCGATGCTCATACCCGCTTCATGACGCCGGCAGAGTACAACGAACTCCAGGTTGAAACGCGGGGTAATTTCGGCGGTCTCGGTATAGAAATTTCAATGCGCGATGGCGCCCTGACTGTTGTCTCACCCATACCGGGTACACCGGCCATGCGTGCCGGTGTGCAACCCGGCGACCGTGTGATTGAAATCAATAAACAGACAACCAAGAACATGAGCTTGACCAAGGCGGTTAAACTGCTGCGGGGCACCCCGGGTACCTCTGTTAATCTCACTGTAGTACGCGAGGGTGAAGAAGAGCTACTCTATTTTGATATCGTGCGCGAAGTTATTAAAATCAAAGTGGCCCAGTCGAAGTTCATCGAAGATAAAAAGCTGGGCTATATCAAACTCAAACAGTTCTCACAATCATCACCACGAGACCTGAAAAAGATGCTGCTCGACTTTAAAGCCAAAAAGGCGAAGGGTGTGATTGTTGACCTGCGGTGGAACCCCGGGGGCCTGCTTGATGCAGCTCATAAAATCAGTAACCTGTTTATTAAAGAAGGGGTTATTGTTTCGACCCGCGGCCGAAAAAAGCAGCTTGATAGAACTTTTCCTGCGATACCCCGCAATGCCATTGCACCAAACCTGCCAATCGTGGTTCTGGCCAACGAAGGTTCAGCTTCGGCTTCAGAGATTGTAACCGGGGCCATTAAAGACCACAAACGCGGCAAATTTGTAGGAACCAAAACTTTCGGCAAAGGCTCAGTGCAGAACGTAATACCTCTGATGTATAAAACAGCCATTGCCCTGACCATTCAGAAATATTATACCCCTAACGGCATTTCGATTCATAAAAAAGGTATCAAACCCGACGTTGAAGTCAAGTCCCTTGAATTCAGCAAAAACGATCGCCGCCGCATTCGTATCATAACAGAAAAAAAGCTGCTCACTGAGATTGGTAAGAAATACAAACGCTACAACAGCGAATCGGTTAAAGCCTATAAAAGACTGCTCAAAAAACAGAATCTCGAACTCTCAGATTTTGCGGCCCGCTTTACTCTTAAACGCCACCTCAACCGCAATAAGGCCACCCCTCTGTTTGACCTTGAGTTTGACGTGCAGCTCAAGAAGGCCATCAGTCTTCTGAGTAAATAAGTTACTGTTAACAGTCTGAATAAAATACTGAAAAAGTCTCTGCCACTTCTGGTGGCA
>CAZHLC010000866.1:0-2160 GCA_964532545.1 uncultured Leptospiraceae bacterium
CTTTTTTTTCTTCTTCTTCTTTTTTTGCTTCTTCTTCTTCTTTTTTTTCTTTTTCGTTTTCTTCGCCTCTAGCTGGTTTACACTTACGATGTTTTCAGAAGGTGAAAACTGAATCGGTGCAGCGATAAAGGCAAAAAACAGAATGATGGTTAATAGGCGCCTTAGAAAGGCCATGGGGCATTGCATAAAGAAAGTGTCTAATTGACAAGATACTTTTTTCGCAACTGATTAACCAATTTTTACTGGCCTTCTTAGCCAAACTTGCGTCTATTAACATATGCGTGCGTTAATACATCTAATCTTATCATTTGTCTTCATTCTGACCCTGGGTGGCCTGCAGGGCCAGCCCACCAACGTACAGCCAGCTGAAAAAGACGCCACAGTCACAAAAACCCCAGCCAATAGTGAGGCTACTGCAGAAACGAAACCCGCAGAAAAAACCACTGACTCGGCAGCCGAGAACAACCAGCCAGCCGCAGACAAAATTGTATTCGCTGCCGGCTTCTCTGGCGGAACCTACTTTCGTATAGCCGACTCTCTCGACGAAGCTGGGGTTGTGCCCCTGAAAGTAAACCCCACCAGGGGAAGTACCGAGAACCTGAGCCTGTTAAAAGCCAACGAAGCACAACTGGCACTCTGCCAGGTAGATATTCTCACCAACAGATATTTATATGATCGCGGGGTAAAACGCAGCGTGAAAATAATTCTGCCCGTCTACAACGAAGAGTTACATATATTTGCAAAAAATTCGATTAAAAAGCTCACCGACCTGAAAGGTAAAAAAATCGCCCTGGGTTCTAAAAACTCGGGCACCAATGTTACCGCCCGCATTGTGTTAGGCACCAGCGGCATTAACAAAAGTAATTCAAAACTGCATGAAGTGGGCTCATCTGACGCCCTCACCATGCTGAAAAATGATAACCTCGATGCCCTCTTTCTCGTGGCTGGCTCACCAGTGACCCTGCTGGCCGACCTGGCTGCAGATAATGCTGAAAACTATCACCTTGTGAGCCTGCAAGGGGCCAAGTATGACCTACTGGTGGGCAGATACTTTCCCTATGAAAAGGTAAACATTGCCGCCAATACCTACGTATGGCAGAAAGCAGCGGTGCAGACCCTGGCAGCCCAGTCTCTGATTGTGGGCCGCGCTGACCTGCCCGATGCCACCATCGACGCCCTCGTGCGGCAGGTCTTCAACAAAAAAACCAAACTTGAATCAATTCACCCAAAATGGAAGCAGCTCGAACTTGAATATGCCAAGGCCTTTGTGAAAGCGCAGAAACGCTACTTTCACCCAGCAGCCATCAAGGCCATTGAGACACTCTAGCTGCTTGCTTGCAGCCCAGCGAAGCTACTTCTTCTTAATAATGTAAATGTTGACCCGGCGGTTTAGAGCACGCTCTGCCCCATTGCGCCCCTTCGTCACCGGAAAAGAATATCCCACCCAGTAGGCCTTAACCTGGGCTGGCTTCACACCACGCTTTATCAACTCACGTTTCACAAAGACCGACCTGAGCTTTGATAATCGCATATTATAGGCGCGGCCCGCCCGGCGGTCTGTGTGACCATAGAGCTTTAAAACAGCATCGGGGTGCTGCTTGATGAGATTGGCCACCCGGTCAAGGCGGGCCGGTGAAACCTTGCGCATCTTGGTGGCGCTGTCAGTACCAAAGAAAATCGCCAGAACAAACTGCTTTTCTTCGCTAACAACGATTTTCACCTCTTCAACCTTTTACGAGCGCATAGTTATGTATAAGGGCTCAGTAGCACGGGCCAGCTCGATGATTTCTGCCAGGGGCTTCTCAATTTCAAGGTCTTCATAGCCCTCAAGCTTCGCCTCAACGTGATAGCTGGCCTCTGCATAGGCCGGATGTTGCAGCAAAGCCCGTAATTCTGTCTGAATTTTGTATTCACCCTGCTCATTCGCAGCCAGGGGCGATACAGCCTGATCGCCGGGTCTGATCGAATAATTCACCCCGGGCCGAAGTGGCTGCTTCTTCTCATCTTGAAAACGCAGCACAACCTCAATGGGTGTGGGGCTCTTCTGCAGCTTAAAATTTCTTTTTAAGCCGGCTGCCACCTTATTATTACGTAAATCAAATGAAGAAGCAAACTGCTGGTATTCTGTGGCCCCAATTTGCAGAGAGTAGAGCTTCTCGG
>CAZHLC010000867.1:0-2157 GCA_964532545.1 uncultured Leptospiraceae bacterium
TCATCAATCCCTTTGCTACAAGCGACTCTCAAGTATCATACATTTGTCAGAACACTGCAGGCACAGCATTAGATATGAATGTAATGTTTTCAGCTATTGGTGCGCGTTAGTAGTCTTCCAATTAAGAAAAGCACGGTGAATATCTTTATCACCATAGGGGTCATCAGCCCGCTTGAGCTTTTCTGCGGGCCAACCGCTTAGCACATCTTCAACCAAGACCTCGCGCCACCCCTCGTCAACCCGAAACGCAAAGCGCCAGGTGCGGTAGGCCAAAAGCCAGGCCCCCTCTTCGGCCAGGGCAAAAATCCGTTTGCGTCTGCGACTGGTGGGCTCGAAGGCCAACTCTCTTTCGATAAAAGCACGCAACTTAAGCACACCCTGGCCCTCAAGCCATGCCAGACATTTCAGTGCCTGATCGCTGAAGCTCACCTGCCATGGTTCTTCAGCTGGCCTGGCCGCCCACCCAGCGTGCGCATCAGCGAAGCTATCTGCATAGGGCAGGTAGGGTTTAATGTCATACACAGGCGAGCCATTCAACAGGTCATACTCAGAAACCAGCAACCGCCCCTGCTCATGCTCAACCCCTTCAAGGCGTACACAACTCAACCCCAGGCCATTAGGCCGGTAAGGCGAGCGACTGGCAAAAACGCCTACTTTGTTCTGGGCCGGTGCCGGCGGCAGCACCAATGGTTTGAAGCCCTCATTCTGGTGAAAACCAAAGATTAACCAGAGGCGCTCAAACCCCTCAAGCTCGCGCAACGATTCGGGGTAGCGCGCCCCTTGATTCAGCTGAACCGTACCGATGCAGCCCTCGGCCTGCAAAACACCCTGGCGGGGTTGATCATAGCGGTATTGCTCATCGCAGTGAAAGATTGCAATAGGTGCGATATGGTGTGACATATCTTCAGCGTGCATACGCTGTAAAAAAAGAAGAAGCAAATACCAGATCAATCGTTTTCTGCAAGTTTAGAAGCTGGCTTCAGGTTGTTGGTACCAGAAGCAGCAGCGAGTAGCAGTAATAACCAAGGCTGCATAGACCACCCAGTAAGTGGTACCACTTCACCGGCGGCTCAAAGGCCAGCAGCAACCTGAAGGGTATAAACCCCGAATAAAAGAGAAAAAATACCAGACCCACCGTACTCATGGTTTCACTGCCCTCTAGAACCGGTTTCACTTTTGCATAGATGTAAAACTCATCCCACAAAAAGAGGGCGGTGACTATCATGAAAGGTAGTAGATAGTTGTGAAAGCGACGGGCAATCTTCTCTCGCTCTGCGATTTTTAACCCGTCTCTGCGCTGGCCAATGAACCGCAGCAGAAGCTCGGCGAGGCCACCGATGGTTGCCATACAGGCAAACCACATTACAACACCCATGAAAAAGCCGCGCATGCTGAAGAAACGGTGAAGATCATAGGCAATACCTATTGAATAAATAAAGGTCAGAAAAAAGAGCGCAATGCGGGCAAACTTAAGGCGGGCAGCAAAGGTATCTTGCCCTTTACGGTAGACCTCGGTTATACCAAATAGAAGGCCTATGACTATGGCGATCCACAAACTGGGAATGATGGCGAATACCAGCAGCTCACGCTCAGGGGCAATGCAGCAGGCCTGTACCCGATCTACCATGCCAAAATACATAGAGAAGAAAATGAATAACGCCACCAGAAAGGCCAGCAACACAAGCCACCAGGCTTTCTTCTCTATATAGAAACGGTAGTAGTTGCGTACCCGGCCAAAGACCGACCAGGTAACAACAAAGTTCACATACATGGCGGCCATGATGGCCATAGCCGGGCTTAGAAAGCTGAGTATCGAGGTGCCGCTGCTGATGCTGGCCCGCATAATAAACTGCACATATAGCAGTAAACCGATATCGAAAATCAGTTCGGCCCAGTTAACCCGGCTCTGTTGCATTATTTGCGATGGCGATGGCCAGCCGGGTGGTCAAGCAAAAGCCAGAAGATCATACCAAGAATGCCGTCGTCGCAGGTGTCAATGGCCCAGACTGTAACAGTTTTGCCTTCAAGCTTAACAGCCACCAGCACCCGAGTTTCACCACCATAACATTTGACGGCCTGCCAGGCAGTGGTTTCAGGCTTAGAAGATTTTTTAAATTTGGGAACCTTTTTGCCGGCGATTTTCTTACCTTGTTAACA
>CAZHLC010000868.1:0-2157 GCA_964532545.1 uncultured Leptospiraceae bacterium
CGGGTTCATGGTGAAAGCAAACTCAGCGGCAAGGTCATGATACAGTATCTGGTAGCTCTGTATGATCTGCGCTTTGGCCGCATCTTACCCATTCGTTTTATCAAGTTCGGCATGGTAGGTTCTACCGGTGTACTCGTAAACGAGGGGGGGTTGTGGTTCGGCCTCAATGTGCTTGGCTGGCAAGAAAGCTACGCTCTGGCCCTCGGTATTGAAATCAGTATCATCACAAACTTTCTACTGAACAACTTTTATACCTTTCGCGATGTGAAGTTGACCGGGTTTTTGCCTTTTATCAGAGGGTTGATCACATTTAACCTTATCTGCTCAGCCGGTGCTGTGGTTAACTATGCGGTCGCGCTTTTTACCAAAGAAAAACTGGGTATAACAATCTACGCGGGCAACCTTCTGGGTATTCTCGCGGCCACCGCCTGGAACTATCTTATTAACTTTCAAATCACCTGGAAAGGTGCCAAGTAAACAGATCAGTACTTGGTATAGTGCGAACAAGAAAAGTTTACATCAACAAAGATCTTTAACAATTCGCACTTCTTGCTGCGATCTTCGAAATGACTGCATTCTTTGCAGGCCGCTTTGTTAGCATTCTTTAAAATCTCGGTGGCAAAGGCATCTTCACCCTTGTCTAACCATACCCCTTCGCAATTAGGGCATTTGTCTATGGTTACGCCCTTATATGATAAGGGCTCAAGGGTTACTTTGCACTTGGGGCATACAAACATGGTCTAAAAATACCATCGGCCTCAATGATGTAAACTATTAAAACTTTTGCTTACAAGTGGCCTGGTCGCTCTTTCTGTTTTTCTATGTGCTGGTTTCGGGCGACTGGCACTATGGGCAAGAACTGCCTTCTGATTCTGTTCTCTATAAATCAGCAACGGGTATTGCCCTCTCAACAATTCTGTTAATGTAGATAGGCAACCTGTTTGGTCGCCAGTTTCGCTATAATGCTGGCATGGCTGGGCATTCCCCTGACATTTGGGCTCGATTACATTCGTAAGCAGGTGAGCAAATATCTGCAGCAGAAAAAACAGGTCGAGGCCTGAGCTGCCTTGAATTCTTATTGACCTACCCCCTCAAGAGTCATTTTGACTTATGGCCAAAGGTGGCGGGCTTAAATCAATTAACTATTCAATCAAAGTAGCAGCCAATGTCGGATTTTCTGCCGCCTTAAAATCGCTGCGCAGCAAGAACACCTGCAAGACCTGTGCCCTGGGCATGGGGGGCCAGCGCGGCGGTATGCGCAACGAGCTGGGCCGCTGGCCCGAAGTCTGTAAAAAAAGTTTTCAGGCCCAGCTAACCGATATTCAACCAGCAATCAGCCCTGCATTCTTTGAAGAGAATTCGATCAGCCAGCTGGCAGAACGCAACGGTCTTGAACTTGAACGGGCTGGCCGACTCACCCAGTGCCTCTACAAAGCCAGAGGCAATAAACACTACTCAGTAATCAGCTATGATGAGGCTCTACAGAAGGTAGCCAAACGCCTCAAAAAAACGGCCCCCGCCCGCAGCTTTTTTTACAGTTCAGGCCGCTCGTCAAACGAAGCTGCGTTTCTACTGCAGATTTTTGCACGCCTTTATGGTACTAATAACATAAATAACTGCTCGTATTACTGCCACCAGGCATCAGGTGTAGGCCTGGGCTCAATGCTGGGCTCAGGCACTGCGACCATCGAGTTGGCCGACCTGCGTAAAACAGATTTAATCTTTGTGATAGGCGCCAACCCGGCCTCGAATCACCCCCGGTTTATGCGCGAGCTGGCCGACTGCCGGGCGCGCGGGGGCAAGGTGGTGGTCATCAACCCGGCCCGTGAACCCGGCCTTGTAAAGTTTGCCATACCCTCAAGCTTAACTTCTATGCTCAAGGGTGGCAGCGAAATTGCCTCTCATTACCTGCAACCTCACATTGGGGGCGATGTTGCCCTGCTGCAGGCCATAGCCCTTGAGGTTCACCGTCTGGGTGGGGTAGATAACAACTTTATTGAGAATTACACCAGGGGTTACAAACCATACTTTGCTGCACTTAAAAAACAAAAACTCTCAACTCTCTGTGAGGCAGCCGGGGTAAGTGAAACAGAAGTGCGCGCTATCGCTCAACTCTATACAAAAAGTGAAAACACGGTTTTCTGCTGGGCCATGGGC
>CAZHLC010000869.1:0-2152 GCA_964532545.1 uncultured Leptospiraceae bacterium
CATGTGGTATTAGCGGTATTGGTGCTGATGGTGCCAGTGTTCATGGCTTCACTGAAGGTAATGGCAATAGTACTACCTATGCTGATATTTGTGGCATTGTTGGCTGGGTTAGTTGAATTTACTGTGGGCGGGGTGGTGTCATTGCCGGCTGTAAATGAGATGGTAGTTTCTGAGGCCAGGTTGTTATCATCTTGCCCCAGGGCAAACTTGGTAACTTTGATTTTGTAAGCCTGGCCAAGAATCAAATTCGCATTGGGCGTGACGCTGTAGGTTAAATTATCACTGGTGGTAGGCTGGGCTGAAAACTGCAGGCAGTTAGCAAAGTCATCAAGCGATAGCTGTATGGTGCCGTTGCAAGTCGTGTTGGTGCTGTTCGAAGTGATGCTCGATGAGACCATCTTTTCACTGAAGGTGATGGTAAAGGTGCCCGAGACAGAGAAGCCGCTGGCCCCATCGGCGGGGTTAGATGAGGCCACAGTTGGGGCCGTGGTGTCAGAAGTCGGTGTTTGACCGAAGTCGTCAAACAGCTGCTCTGCGTCACATGATAAAAGCAGAGCCCCAGAGATTATTAAGACTATGCTTCGATATAAAATTCTATTCACTTCAAACCACCCTAAGAACAAAATCAGTAGATGTTATAAAATCTATTTCACAGCTCTACAGGGTCAAAAAAAACATCCACTATCTTCTTTAATTAATTATATTATTTAGCGTCGACTATGTCAAACAATTCTTGTCTAAAGAAGCAAAAAGCTGTAAATTTTATGCAAGCAATGAAACATTTATCTTTGTCTCTTTGTCTCTCATTACTGGCCCTTAGCTGCGCCAGCGAAAATAGTTTTGTCGCCTTCGACAACAATAGTGACCGCACCCTGCGCTTTGTACAATTGTTACCCGAAGGGGTCGATAACCAAGAACAGAAAATAGAAGTTGAGAATGTGATCAGCGGCACCACCAGCTCACTCTATTCTTTTGACCGCTTTGGCTGGCAAGACACTGCCATCACCAATGCGTCATTCACATTTGGCATTAGAGTGGCTACAGGTTCAACTTCAGCTGTTACAGAAGTTACCGGCCCTCTTAATGTTACAGGTATGCAGCCCGATAAAGACAACTATTTGGTGATCGAGGGGGCCTACCCCAACATCACCATTCGGGTAAGCACGCCATAACTTAAAGATAAAAAGAAATCGCAAAACCGGGTATCACGGTCACAGCATCACCACTGGCCCCGCCTGATAACTGTGAGCTCGATGTATTCACTGGGTCAAAGGCCGCGTTGCTCACTGAGCCGGTTAGATAATAAACCCGGGCAAAGAAATCAAGTGAAAGGTTCTTACCCATGGGAACTAACACCCCGGCAAAACCCATAAAGGCGAGGCCACTGCTTTTGCTGAAAGAGTCTGAGGTAAACGTACCATTGCTCTGGTAGCTTGATACATTCAAGGCAACGCCACCACCCCCACCGAAGTAAAACGCAGAAACATCATAACGAATCTGAGCCAGCAGCGGAATGTGCGCAATCGACAGTGATTGGTCTAGATTAATGATTCCCACACCAGAGATACGGCCTTTGAATTTTGCACTGGCCGAGCCCAGCTTCAAATAAGACAAACCACCACCCAGCTTGAAGCCCTGGGGTAAAGGCAGGGCCGGTAATATACGTGAAGGGTTAACCCACATTTCGGCGCCGTAAGAGATCGCCGATGAAGAGGCATCGCATTGATCAGAAATTAATAAAACTTTTTCACAGAAGGGGCCGCTAGAAAGATTGGGTGAGGTATCAAAAAATGTTTTGCTCATACCCACCCAGCCATTAACAAAGATATAAGCCTGTCGCCCCATGGCACGGGCCTGCCTATCGCTGCCAAAGTCGACACCTGTTTTGCGTGAAGATGCTGCTCTGCTGGTTCTGGTACTCTTAACCGCATCAAGCCCGTCATTCAATTGGCCATCGGTGGCGCTGGTTTTCTTAAGCGAATCTATAGCATCGGTATTTGTAGAGGGAACTTCTGTTTTCGGGACAATGTTGGTTTCAGGGGCCACTGTCTCAAGTTTGCTTTCAACAGCGTCAGGCTTTTTCTCTGAGGGCTTCTTCTTTTTTTTCTAAAAGTTTTATAGTTTTAGCTTTTACATTTAGGTCTATGATTCA
>CAZHLC010000870.1:0-2144 GCA_964532545.1 uncultured Leptospiraceae bacterium
CCATCGTAATCGCAGGTTATTTGCTGGGCCCGTGGCTTGGGGGCCTGGTAGCCTCTGCCGGTGTGTTACTGGCAGGTTCAATCTGCTATTTTGGTGGTCATTTTTCAGGCGAGAAGTTCTTCTACAGG
This sequence comes from uncultured Leptospiraceae bacterium, assembly GCA_964532545.1. Taxonomy (GTDB): domain Bacteria; phylum Spirochaetota; class Leptospiria; order Turneriellales; family CAZHLC01; genus CAZHLC01. Next base: position 129 of record CAZHLC010000870.1, read on the forward strand.
TTGTTAAAGCCGGCAGAAGCTGAAAAAATGAGACTCTGGTTTGAATCTTTCGGCGGTCTCAGCCTGCTTTTAGCGCGGGCACTGCCTATGATGCCTGAGGTACTGTCATGTCTGGCGGGTATGTCGGGTATAAGCTTCAGTCGCTATTTGCTGCTCTTCGCTCTCGGCAACATTCCCTTTATTTTTATGGTAACCTATGCCGGGTCTATAAGCAGTCTTTCAAACCCTGCACCAGCCTTGTTTGCCGGTATTGGGCTGCCTGCTGCGGCATTTCTTGTCTTTCTCTGGTTGCGAAAACGACATGAGGCTCAAAATGTCACATCGGCTTGAAGTCTCAAAGATCGACATAAGTCGTGGTGGCCGAATTCTGATCTTTGTATTCACCGAAGCTCTGGGCTTTCCTAAACAGCATGAGTATGCGCAAGACGTATATGAGTTCAGTTTCACAAAAGCTTTTATTTCGGCTGAAATAAAGCTGCCTGCCAGCCCGGTGGCACTCAAACTTCTGCATGATGATGATCTCACCAGTAGAGTGCGCAAACGCTGGCATTTTTTGCCAGATAAAGGCATTGGATATTCAAACGGTGCTAAAATCACCTGGCGCGTACCCACGTTCAGTGAAGCTGCCTTTGACCCCGATAAAACCAGCCAACAGACAATCAATATTCAATATTTTTTTAAACAAAGAGGTAGAAAATGAAAAAATTATTTTTTGGTATATCATTTCTGGTAACCGCAGCTTTCGCATCCACCCATGCTGAAAGTATAATCACAATACAAAACATCGATAAGAAGCGAAAAGGCGTTCTACGTCTTATGGTATTTAAACAAGAGGGCTTTCCTAAAAAACATGGCAAAGCCATTTATACTGAGATTAAGCCTGTAAAGGGCAGCCAGCAGAAATTTAAATTAAAGTTACCTTCAGAAGAATTTGCCCTCAAGGTTCTTCATGATGAAAATGCAAATGGCAGGGTAGATAAAAAGTATGTGTTTGTGCCAGCAGAGGGTATCGGCTTTTCTCGCAGTATAAAAATGAAATTCGGCCCACCTACTTTTAATGAGGCCCGCATTAAGGCTGAAAAAAATATCAAGATAAAGGTTTATTACTACTGATGATTCTCACAGGTAATAAGGTATTGATAACCGGCGGAACCAGTGGCATTGGTTTAGAGTTGGCGCGCCAATTTGTTGAACTGGGCAATCTGGTGATCGTAACTGGCAGAAATAAAGCAAAGCTGAAGAAAGCAGCCGATGAAATCTCTGGGCTGCATACGGCCCGGGCTGACATGGCAGTTTATTCTGATTTGCAGAAACTGGCTCACGATACAGCTCATTGTAATATTGTGATCAACAATGCTGCAATTCAGTACAACTATCTTTTCAACGAAAACAATGATGCCAAAGAATGGTTGAGTGAAGAAATTGTCATTAATCTGCAGGGCCCTATAGCCCTGACTCAGCTAATGTTACCTTCGTTGATGGGGCATAAACAGGCCGCGATTATTAATGTTACATCGGGGCTGGCCATCACCCCGAAAAAAACTGCTGCTGTTTATTGTGCCACAAAGGCGGCTTTGCACAGTTTTACAAAGAGCCTGCGCTATCAGCTAGAGGGTACTGATGTAAAAGTGTTCGAGCTGATGCCACCCCTGGTAGATACAGAAATGACCCAGGGGCGGGGCCGTGGCAAGATTTCACCGGCCTTGCTGGTAAGCAGATTTTTAAAAGACATGAAAAATGACCGTTTCTTCAGTAAAATTGGCAAGGTGAAAATTCTAGACGTGTTGCACCGAATAAGCCCCTCTATGGCAGCCCGTATCATGAAAGAAGCATGAAAAAAGGTCGTTGTGATTGCCAGCCCATATCTTGCTCAAGTGAACCTGCTTTTGAAACAAACCTTTGAGAAGTTTGGTGCACTTGAAGATGGGCTGGCAACCCGCCTATCTGAAATATTTCACAGGGCGACATACAAGAAGAATCATATTCTTATGAGGCCAGGTGATTCTAGCCGATACA
>CAZHLC010000871.1:0-2143 GCA_964532545.1 uncultured Leptospiraceae bacterium
CCATCGATTAGCTGCAAGGTTCGCTTACTGTTGAACTGAAAATAGGGGGCTGAGTCACTTTGCATAAAACGCCCCCATTTTAGAAAGTATAACCCGACCTTTTTTGGTACTTCGAGTTTCATCTTCAGCTGGCGATGTTCAAGTTTGGTAAAAGCCTGCTTTGCCTGCGGGTTTTTATTGGCAGGCAATTCGCTGCAGTGCAGCAGTATAGATAGCTTTGCTAAACAAATAAAAACAGATAAACGCGGTAGTCTCATACAAACTTAGAGTCAATTTTTGAGATGCTTTCGCGGTGAATTCAAAAAAAAAGATAATTCAACCCTGTTTTACCTGCATAAGCAAATAGGGTAGATCTCTTTTTTCCATGGTGTTGAGGGCTCGCACCACGAATTTGGGGCGGGCCTTCATCTGGGCAAAGCCAAAGCCGGGGTTGATGGTCTCGCGATACTTATTGATTTTGTTATCTTTAATCTCTAAATAGCAGGTGCCCGGCACGATGATCTGTGGGTCTTTCAAACGCTGCGATAACATGGTATAAGAGAAGGTAAAACTGGCATAGCCCCGGTCTTCTTGAAACAGGGTGTCGTAGAATTTCCATTGGTAGTTGCGCCCATCTTTCCACCATGAATTAAAGAATTCTGTGAGAGCCCCTTTGCCCTGAATATGGCCATAGATAGTATCGAAGTACTCAATATTCTCGGTGAACAACGATGTGATGGGCGGGGTAAGCCCTTCTTTGACTAATTGGGATATTTGGTTTAACAGACCCTCTGCTGCGTGCATATCAGCAAGAACCCTCTTTATGTTAAACAGGCAAGAGCTTTTTAGATGCCCCTTTTGCTCTGAGCAAAATCAAAGGCCCTTTTGATCAGAAACTCAGCAGCCTTATCAAAATCAGCAAAGCGCTCGTCTTGGGTCTGGCCTTTTTCATAACGAATGTAGATCTGCTGCGCAATGATGGCCATTTTGAACATACCAAACACGTAGAAGTAACCTATGTCAGCCATGTTAAACCCAGTCTCTTGCCCATAGAGCTCAGCGGACTCTTTGCGGGTTAGAAAGCCTGGTATACGCGAGGGCATAATGTCTGGCAGTGAAATATCTCCGTAATCTTCTTCGGCTTCAAACCACAGCGAAAACAAGGTGCCTAAATCAGCCAGGGGTTCACCTATGGTACACATATCCCAGTCGAAAACCGCTACGACCTTAGAAGCATCTTCAGGGTCGAGCATCATGTTATCGAGGCGCCAGTCATTATGTATCAGCGAACCACGCCACTCTTCGGGAATATTATTTTTTAACCACTGAATAAGGTCGGGGGCCTCGGCGATCTCTTTGCTCTTAGAACGATGGTATGCCTGGGCCCAGCCACGGGTTTGCCTTTTCATAAAGTTCTGGGCCTTGCCCAGGCCATCAAGGCCAACCTTTTCATAATCGACTTTATGAAACTGGGCGAGGGTGCGTATCATCGTTTCACTGAGAATGCGGTTCTGTTTGGGGTCTTCGCCCGAGCCGTACTCTGGCGGAATGGTTTTGCGCACCACCGTACCGCTTCGTCTTTCCATGACAAAAAAATCTGCCCCAATGATATCATGATCGTCGCAGAATAGCAATGCCCTGGGGGCAGGCTCAAAGCCCTTGTTTAAACCTGATAGAACCTTGAACTCGCGGGCCATGTCGTGGGCCAGGGGCGGCACCGGCCCCAGCGGTGGTCTGCGCAACACATAGTGCTGTTCACCATAGGTTAACAGGTAGGTGAGGTTGGCATGGCCGCCGGCAAATTGTTTTACTGTAAGAGGCGCATCAGAGCCAGGTAGTTTACCCTTGAGGTAGGCCTCAAGTTTGTCAATCGGTAACTCTTCACCGCTTCTAGGCGCAATGGTTTCAGGTATAATTTTGTTATTTGCCATTCTTTTTGTAATTGCGCAGCATGCGCTTTGCTATTGAAATCTTATGCACCTCATCGGGCCCATCATAGATTCGTGCGGCCCGCTCATGGCGATAGTAATGGGCCAGAATGGTATCGTCGGTCATTCCTAATGCGCCATGGGCCTGTATAGCACGGTCTATTACTTTTTGTAGAATGCCCGCTACATAGAACTTGATCATACCAATGTGAACATGGGCCTTGGTTGAACCCACA
>CAZHLC010000872.1:0-2142 GCA_964532545.1 uncultured Leptospiraceae bacterium
GTTTAGGGCATGGCACCATGTTCAGATGTCTCGACAAAAGAGTCGCTCGTGGTGGCCCACCCAGCGGAAAATATGAGTGGATGCAATATTGCAATGTATGCCCCATGAAAGACCGTAATGGTGCTACAGTTGCCAGGTGCTGCTGCGAGAAAACGAATTCTTGTAAATGAATCTTCGATTGCGACGATACCAATTTTTCGCATGCTGAACCCTGGGTCGCTTTAATTTATCAGTACAAAGTATATGAGTCGTATTTTGACTTTGCCTTTTTTATTACCGGCTTTTCTGTAGAGAGAAAGCCTGCATAGGCATAATAGGTTTCACCTTTTTTTTCAAAGGCAGCAAAACTTTACTGTTGGAATGAAAGAGACATGCTGCCCCAGAGCAACTGTGAGTTTTCTCAATGACTTCAATCAGCAACTTGTCAACCTCTTGTCTGATGAAGATTTCAGGCTTCAGGTCAACAGCATTCTTCGCCCTGCTGATCACCAGTTACACTTGCTCTCACTTGGATATTTAGCGCCACCAATAAGCAGCCATTCAACAGGCTATGCTATTGATATTGAAAAAAAATGGTACTACTTGTATAACCAGAAGGCCTATACTACTATTATCAACCTGCTAAAGAAGCTCGCCGGGCAGAAGATCATCACCTTCATTGAAGAGAACGATGTGTGGCATGTGTGCCTTACACCCAGTGGCATCAGGCGATACGAACAATAATGTGCGGTATTGCCCTGGCTTTTTCAACGCGGGCACACTCTCTTGGCCCACAGATGATCAACACCCTTGAACACAGGGGTGAGTCTACCGGCACATTTAAAGAAAAAAATATCTTCGCCGCTGTAAGGCGTTTACAGATTCGCGATGAACGGGCCTCGCAACCTTTTTTTAACAGGCAAGAGAATACAGGTCTTTGCTTTAACGGTGAAATATACAATTACCGTGAATTAATGCAAAAAGAAAACCTGAACTGTAAAACAGATTCAGATACCGAGGTGCTTCTGGCCCTTTATGAAAAGTATGGCCATGAATGTACTGGTATGCTGCGCGGCCAGTTCGCCTTTGTAGTCTTCGAACCTGCTTCGGGGCGATGGTTTGCTGCCCGCGACAAGCTTGGTATCAAACCCCTCTATTACTGCCGCAAGAATGACGAAATCTTTTTTGGGTCAGAAATTAAGGCTCTCTTACACCTGGGCTTGCCCATTAAAGAGCTACCACCGGGAACTTTTATGCAGAATACCAATCTGCAGCCCACCGAATGGGCCCCTCAGCAAGAAACGACCACCTCAAGCCTCTTTGACGCCCTTGATCAGGCAGTTCGTTACCGCTGTGACAAGCAGCACAAGCTCGCTGTAATTTTTTCTGGGGGCATTGATTCTTCGATTGTGCTGGCCCGCGCCCTCGAGCACCACAATGATGTAACCGCATTCACCATTGGTACGGCAGATAGTGAAGATGTAAAAACTGCACAGCGCTTCTGCCACGAAAGAAACATCAAGCATGAGATTATCTTATTGTCAAAAAAAGATATTTCAGCCGCTCTGGTGGCAAAAACCATCGCCTTCAGCGAGCTGACAGAACCCGGCGATATTATCAACGCGGTACTTTCAATGCAAGTCTTCTCAAAGATAAGCCAGCAAGGTTTCAAAATTGTACTAACAGGCGATGGCAGCGACGAGCTTTTTGCTGGCTATTCAATGTACGGCCCTGGGCCTGACTATGAGCGGCTGTTTGAATACAAGCTGCAGAACCTTCACCGAACTGAATTGCAACGGGTTGATCGCACCAGCATGGCATTTACCCTTGAAGCAAGAACCCCTTTCTTAGATAACCAGGTAGTAAAGCTGGCGTGCGCATTACCCTACGATCAAAAAAAGAAAAATGGTATTGAGAAGTGGGCGCTGCGTGAAGCTTTTAAAGACTCGCTGCCAACTTATATTACAACTCGCCGCAAAAATCCCCTGTCTCATTCAAGTGGCATGCACGAATTTGTGCGCTCTTACAAAAGTCGTTTCTTAAAGTTTTACCGCAAAGCCGGTTATTCCCTTTTCTCACCCCTGCGACAAGATTTCTCAGTAAAGCTGCGAAAAAATAATTTTGATTTAGACAGGGCAGTTGCGGGGGCCAGAGCCCAGGTGC
>CAZHLC010000873.1:0-247 GCA_964532545.1 uncultured Leptospiraceae bacterium
CCCAGAGTGGCCTTGCCAATCACGGAATTGAGCAGGGCAAGTCTACCCCTTATAAGGACATTGAGCGCCTGGCCGGCAACGACATTCAGGCCCTCGCCTCTGATGGTGACCTGGTCTGGGCGGGTGGGGCCGACGGTATCAGCTCTTATGATAAAAACGAAGATTTATGGATCAGCTACGGCATTGATAATGGTTTGAACAGCCCGCTGGTTACCTCACTGGTTGTTGACTCAGATGCTCTCTGGGT
>CAZHLC010000873.1:257-2138 GCA_964532545.1 uncultured Leptospiraceae bacterium
TCGGGCGCTGGCTTTTGACGGCCAGCAGCACCTCTGGGTTGGCACCTTCGGCGGGGGAGTTTCACGCTTTGACAAAATCGGTGAACGTTTTGAACCCTTCACTGAAGAAGAGGGCCTGTCTGATGATAACGTGCAGACCCTGATGGATGATGGCAACTGGCTGTGGGTCGGTACCTTTAACGGTATCAACCGTATGGATAAAAACACCTTCATCTTCAAGCAGTACCTTTCAGATTCGGGGCTGACTGAGCCTTCGGTGGTCGCCGGTATTGTGGCTGGTAATACCCTGATTGTGGGCTCTGACGGCGGTGGCCTCTTTCAAACCAACAAGCAGACCCCTCAGGTAAAGTTTTCAATTCGCAAAACCAGATATCTTAAGTCAAAGCAGATTGGTATCTATGCCACAGCACTTTCGCAAGATGATATTTCTTCTGTAGATATCTCATACCGCGCTGCGCAGGATATCAAAGGCAAATTTGTCAAAACAGGTGTCGGCCTGCGCAAGAAGCAGGGCCGCGAAATACTGGTGGGTACCCTCGATGCGGGTAAACTCACCGATGGTCGTTACCTGGTAAACATTGCGGTAACTGATGGTGGCGGTAAGAAAAACCGCAGTGTCGGGGTGGTTATTGTTGATAACCGCAAACCAGAGATTGATGTATTTTTCAGGGCCCCCCAGGCTGGTGAGAAGGTGGTTACGGTTACCGGCCGTTATATTGATTCAAACCTGAAAAGCCTCAATGTCAGGGTGGGCAAACGCACCTTGCCCGCGGCCCAGGTAAGCCTCAATCGCCAGCAGAAGCGCTTTCGCTTTCCTTACAGGGTGGCTTCAGGTGAAAAAATCTATATTACGGCCGTTGATATTGGTCTCAACAAGGTAACCGTAACAAAAACCTATGTGGTTGATAAAGACCCCCCGGTGCTTACGGTGAATACCATCGATAAAGACAAAATCGTGGGTAACATTGTAGAAATAACCGGTACAGTGAAAGATGAAAATATTGAGCAGGTGATTATTAACCCGGGGCAGATTCTGGCGACTCTAAATGAAGTTGGCCCCAATGAATACGAATACACGGGTAAGGCTGCCATTCGAAAAGAAGGTAAGTATACCTTTCAGATTACCGCCCTTGATCAGGCCGGGCGCAGTAGTAAAAAGAATACTGTAGTACAATTCTATTCTGATGAAACTATTATTGAAATTGCTGAAGAAAAGATTCCCAAATTTACTCTGAAAGGTTCGGTTGAAATCAGCGGTAATATTCTGGGGCCGGTGCTCAATGAGTTCTATGTGATTGTCAATGGCGGTGAGCAGCAGAAGATCGAAATTAAAAAGCCAAAAAGCGAGAAAGTTTTTAAAAAGAAAGTAAAGCTCAAGACTGGCAAGAATACCCTCAAGGTTGTGGGTATTCATTCGACCGGTCAGAAAGCCGAAGTCACCTACGAAATTGAATCAAGTAACCGTAACCCCCAGGCAAAGCTTGATCTTGATTCAAGAAGTTTTGCCAAACGCACGGTGCTCATTAAAGGCACCATTGACAAAGGTATACGCAAGGTCTTCGTAAACAAAAAAAGAGCAAAGATGAACCTGAAAGACCTTACGTGGCAGAAAGAAGTCACCCTGCGCGAAGGTAAAAACTCATTGAAGATCAAAACCGTTGATGAGCTGGGTAAGGTGCGAAAACAGAAACAGGTCGTGGTGTATGATACTTCTGCACCTGGCCTTTACGTAAGGTCATTACCGCAGCAAACCGGTATTAAAGATCTGAAATTTCGCGGCAAGATTCGTGAGATTTCGGGTTATACCCTGAGTATTTACCCGGCAGCCCGGGTTGAGTACACCTCGAGTCGTGGCGGTGAGTTTGAAGGTCGGGTGACCCT
>CAZHLC010000874.1:0-2133 GCA_964532545.1 uncultured Leptospiraceae bacterium
ACAAAGAGTTTGGCGAGGTACAATTCAACACCGCTGAGCTAACCTTCATGATCAACGACCGCCTCATTGCACCCAATACGGCTGAAACCTTTGAAACGGTTAAAAAACAGCTGGGTGAGGTACTGGGCGAGGTCGAGATTACTCACAATGACAACCCCCGCGAACGGTTTTCAGTTACTGTGAAAACCGGCGGTGCAGGGTCTATAAAAGAGCTGGCTACAAAGCTGGGTGTGTAAAACACTCAGTTTTTATCAAGCTCTTTATTCTGATACATTCTAGAATCGGCTTTTTCAATAGCCTCTTGTAGATTGGTCTCTATGGTTTGAATACCGTACGAAAATGAAACCGGCATTTCGGCAAAACGTTCTCTGAACTTCTTTTTGATGGCCTGCATCATGTTGGGCTTAGCACCCTTTAAAACAATCAAAAACTCATCACCGCCCAGACGAATAATGGGGTCGTGATCACGAATGTGTTCTCGTACGGTATTGACCCACTCTTTCAGTACAGTGTCACCCAGACTGTGACCGTAACGGTCGTTCACCAGTTTAAAATCGTTCATATCAGTCAGAATAATAACATCACCAGGGTCGGTTTCGAGCTGCTCGAGAAAAAAACGGTTATAGGCCCCAGTTAATGGGTCAAGCATGGCCTTGTCTGTTACCTTGCGAATGCTGGCCTGCAACAGCCTGAACTCATTGAGCACCGTATACGCAACGCTGATCGAGGCAAACAGGTAACCCACCTGCAATAGAATAATATGATAGCGGGGTACCAGCAGTGATACCATTGTAGCCAATAGAGTCATCAGAAAGAAGCCCAGTGAAAAAATCAGGGGCCTGATGCCGCGCCTTATTGAGATATAAAATAGAACCAACAGGCTGGCATAGGCAATTAAAGCCGAAATAACTGTCACCTTTTTTAAGGCCGCAAAATCTGGCTGCAGACCAATTAACAACGCGTTTGCTGCAAGACCTATCAGCAGCCAGCGCGATATTCTGAGCCTTTTAATCAGATAGTGCTCTATGCCCGCCAGTAAAAACCAGGTTGAATTAAAACCTGCTATGAGAAACAGCTTGCGCAACATTAGATATTGTGCAAGCGAGCCGCTGCCTTCGCGATAGATCAAATCAAACAGATAGAAAAAAGAAAAACTGATACCCGCAATGATCAGCAGGTACGATGAGCGCAAATTACGATCGAAGACAGCATAATTGAAAAGAAACACAATGAAACCGGCCATCAGGCCGGTCACTAGCCAATAGAAATGCGAAAATGCAAAACCGGTGATAAACCTGAACAGGCTGACGCTGGCTTCATTGGCAATAAAGGGTACTTCGCGCACCCCGAGATCATAGACGCCGTAAAGATGCAGACTTAACCGGGCTTCTGAGCCAGCTTCGGCCCCGGGCAGGTTGGCCCAGTGATACTGGGCCCAGATGTTACCGGTGCCGGCCGAACCGCCAATGCTTTTAATCAAGCGGCCATTCAAGCTGATTTCAAGTCGGTTACCAGATATGCGGGGTAGCGCCAGCAAATCGCCTTTCTGATATTTGATACCGGTTTCAATGCTGATTTTCTCAGGCCTGTTGAGCAGGCGATAAAAGGGCAAGTCGACTTTCTCAGCTCTTTCTGAGCCAGATATTTGCCAATCATCTAGTGCTTTACCCCGGGGATGGTACAGCGCGCTGACCAGAAAATATGTAATAAAAAACAGCAGCAGAGCATAAATCAGATAGGCCCATTTATTGTTAGCTATGCTTAATAAGGTTTTTTTTAAACGCTCTGATAGCACGGTTTCTTCTTAGACGTTTTCTCGGGCCAATGATAACATGTCAATAGGCTGCCCCGGGCCGAGCTCATGCCCACAATTGGGCTCAAAAAACCGAAATCGGGCTCTGTTCTGGGTCTAATTATACCAAAACCTCATCGATTCTTCGAATCGAGCACTTTTTTATCCGAATCGAACAGAAACACCGGCCCTTTTGTGTTTCATTGGCACAGCTTGAAACCGGGCCCTGGGCGACTCAAAGACCAGCCCAGAGATTTGCGCCAGGTTTCTATGTGTGAGCCAGGCAACCCCAGAAATACTCTCGCTGGGGTTGCAGGCTCAAGGAGGTTTACTATGAAAAA
>CAZHLC010000875.1:0-2125 GCA_964532545.1 uncultured Leptospiraceae bacterium
AGATCTTTTACATGAATTCGGTTCTGGTACACTGAGGCTGCCGGTGGCAGAGTCAGCTGCTTCTGTTTAATCATCTCAAGCAGGCGCCCCCGCCCAGGGCCATAAATTCCGGCGGCCCGTACCACCTGGGCTTTGAAACCACTGCTTAGAAAAAGCTGCTCGGCTTGCAGCATGATTCTGCCGCGAAAATTCTGGGGCAGGCATTCACTTTCTTCTGTGACCCATGAACCGTCTTTGTGGTGATAAACTGAAGTACTTGATAAAAACACTACCTTTAGCTGGCTACTCTGGTTCTTTTTCAAGTGAGTAAGCAGGTTTTCAGCTGCCAGCAGGTAGGCACGCTGGTATGCCGACTCATTTGAGGTATCGGCAGAAACCATGTAATAGACTGTGGTAAGATCTGTGGGCAGTCGCTCTATATTGTCTTCTGCCAGATCAACAGAGAGAAAGTTTATCTTGTTGTTATCACCAGGGCTGCGGCGAATAGCCCAGACCTCGTACTGTTTGGCCAACAGCAGGGCGGCCAACTCACGGCCGGTAAAGCCATAGCCTGCAATCAGAGCCCGGCTCACCCGGCAATAACCTGCAGCTCTTGTTTGCCCAGGTCAATGGTGCGTTCATCATCGTAGATGTACGAGCGAATGATGTCTGAATCTTGTAGATAACGGCCACCTTTCAGCTGCTCAGTAATGAAGCGCTCAGTGGTGAGTTTGCCGCTCTGCATCTTTTTGCTGGTTTTCTTATCAAGCTGCATGGCCACACCCCCGGGGGTGCCGGTGAGCACAATATCACCCGGCATTAAATCAACAACCTGGCTGAGCTCAGAGAGCGTTTCATGGGGTTTATACATCATCTGGGCTGTAGTGGCTTCTTGCCTCTTCTCACCATTCACAGTGAGTAAAAGATTCAGTTTTGCCAGTTTGGGGTAGTCTTCTCTTTCGAGAATGAACAGGTGCGGGCCAATGGGGCAGAAGGTGCGAAAGCTTTTGCCTTTGAACCACTGCCCCTGGGGCAGCTGAATATCACGGGCTGAAATGTCATTGGCCATAACCAGGCCCGCCACATACTTATGCAGGTTCTTTTCGCGTACTGTCTCGCTACGGGTTATGGGCGCCCCAATCACCAGGCCGAGCTCAAGTTCATAATCAAGAAGCTTAACATCAGGGGGTCTGATGACGTTACCATAGGCTGAGGCAATGGCGGTATGCGATTTTGTAAAAAACAGGTTGAAGTCTTTTTTTTCAGAACCTGTTTCTTCGAGATGTTTACGGTAATTTTTGCCCTGGCAGATGATCTGGCAGGGCCCAGTGACCGGTGATAAAACTTTATTTTTACTGTAGGCGATCGCCCGGCGGGCCACCTTATCTTTGACCATACGGGCCTTGCTCAGCCCCTGAGTAAGAAACTGCCCCAGAGAATCATAGCTGCCGGCCAGGGGGCTGATTTTGTCATAGTGTAGAATGCCCCAGCTGCCGTTTTTACCACGGCGATACCTTACTACAGAGAAACCCATCTTACTCTCTAACGATGGTATAGGTGGTGTCTTTAATAGAGAAGTTGTACTCTTTCATGCTGAAGTGACGGTCATCATGCTGCAGATCAACAATGGCTGAGTTCATTTTCTTTTCATCAAGGTAGAGTTCATGGCCCAGCAGTAATCTTAATCTGAATTTACCTGACGGGGGCCGGTAACTTTTGCTTATGGTGGTTACGGTCATTTCAGTAGTCGTGGGGCTGGGCCGGTGAAACTCATAATGTTGCTCAAAACGGTTGCCTTTGTTGCTGATACCATCGTCAAGAATAAGCCGGCCTTCGTTTTCACCACCCGGGTAGTATTCAAGAATGATACCATTCTTCATTGACTCTTCGGCATTGTCAGCTGCAATACAGGTTGGTAGAAGAGTGCCAGCTTTGACAAACAGAGGGTAGTAATCGGGTCGTAATTGAAACTTATAGCTCTGGTTACCGAAGTATACCTGGCCGCTCTCATATTCATACCAGGTGCCTTCTGGTAAGAACACCTCAATCTCTTCTTGCCCAGACGAAAGCACCGGGGCAGCCAGCAGGCTATCACCAACCATGAAAAGCTGGTCGGTATCTTCGTGTCTCAGCTGGGGATATTGAT
>CAZHLC010000876.1:0-1855 GCA_964532545.1 uncultured Leptospiraceae bacterium
AAAACCCTTTTGACCGTAGAAAAAAGCTGGCAAGCAAAAGCCCAATAATAATCAAAAATAAAAAAAACGGGCCATTCATTTGAACAGTAGACTAAGATTTAAAATCCCCCTTGTCAACTCTGTATTTCTTGATCTATGATTGACAAATAGTTTTACCTTGTTAAGCATGGCAGACATTGGGTATTGTTAGTTAAAGATTGAAAAAACAGAGGTAATAAATGCGCTATTCTATTCTACTCTTATCATTTTTAGTATTCGCCTGCGGCAGCGCCGATAAAAGAAGTATCAAAGCTGATTCGTCGAATTGTACTGATAACAACATCAATTCAGATGGTGCCAACGATAAATACGGCAATTCAGCCCTAATTTATGCAGCAACTAACGGATATGGTGGCTGCGCTGCTCATTTAATTGAAAACGGTGCAGACCCAAATGCTCCTGATAAATGGGGTACAACACCAATGGTTGCAGCATCAATCAACAATATGGATCATATCGTAACTCTATTAGTTCAGAAAAAAGCTGATATTGAAACACCAAATAAAAATGGGTTAACCCCGCTAATGCTAGCCGCGCAAGCCGGAAACCTAAATGCAACCAAGGCGCTATTAAACAACAACGCCAATGTTAATGCAATAGATAAGGCAGGCAATACCGCATTAATTTACTCTTGTTCTAATTCTAACTCAAATTTAGAATTGGTAAAGCTGTTGGTTGATAAAGGCGCAGACATTAATGTTCAAGGTGGTTTAGGTACGGCCCTTGCCGCCGCTCAAAAGAGTAACCAAGCCAAAAAAGCACAATACCTGCAAGAGAAGGGTGCTAAGAGTGCCGGCGGTGCTGCTAAGACTGCTGACGCGAAAAAGTAAACTCTTTTAGATTTGAACCAGAAAAGAAAGATCTCTAGGGTCTTGGTCGCCAACCGCGGTGAGATCGCCTGCCGTATTTTCAAAACCCTAAATCGCATGGGCATCACTTCAATTGCTATCTATGAAGTTGAAGAGGCTGAGGCCTTGCACACACGATCTGCTGATGAGGCATATCTGCTGCCCAATGGTTTTATGCATGCTGATAGCATCATTCAAATAGCGAAAGAAAACAACATTGATGCGATTCACCCAGGTTATGGGTTTCTCTCTGAAAAGCACGAGTTTGCACAAAAAGTGAGCGACGCTGGTATTATTTTCATAGGCCCTGATGCTGATGCTATCGAGCTAATGGGTGATAAAGTGGCTGCTCGAATCGAAGCCAAAAAGGCTGGTGTTCCTTTGTTACCGGGCTTTGAAATTGGGAATTCTTACGACTATGATCAGGTTTTGAGCCAAGTGCAGCAAATTGAGTATCCGATTTTGATTAAGGCCGCTGCAGGTGGTGGTGGTCGTGCAATGAAGATCGTTCACTCTGACTCAGAGCTTAAACCCGAGATTGAGAGATTGCAAGAAGAGGCCGATAGACTCTATCAAAATCGAGCCTTAGTCATTGAAAAGTTCTTAGAAAAAGCTAGGCATATCGAAGTACAGATCGTGGGTAATTGTAAAGGCAAGAACTTTGTAATTTCTGATCGCGATTGCAGCTTGCAGAGAAACAATCAAAAGATCATCGAAGAAGCGCCTGCTGCTGATATGCCAGACGAGTCGCGTAAGCGGTTACACGCTGCTGCTGTGGCACTCGCAGATCGAGTGCAATACAAAAACGCAGGAACTCTAGAGTTTTTGTATAATGCATCAAATGGAGAGTTTTACTTTCTAGAGATGAATACTCGCTTGCAAGTTGAGCATACTGTAACTGAAATGGTGAGTGGTCTTGACTTAGTCGAAGAGCAAGTCAAAGTAGCTAGCGGTCAACTAACAGAGTA
>CAZHLC010000876.1:1865-2106 GCA_964532545.1 uncultured Leptospiraceae bacterium
TGAAAGGTCATGCCATTGAAGCTCGTATCTGTGCAGAGTTACCAGATCTTAGCTTTCAACCGTCTACTGGTGAAATTCTTTTTTACCAAGAACCTACTCAAAGTGATGCCATTCGAGTCGATACCGGGGTGGGCGTGGGCTCAAGAGTTAGTTCAGCCTATGACAACATGGTCGCCAAGCTAATTTGCTATGGTCAAACGCGTGAAGCAGCAATTGCTCTGACTTTAAATAGCTTAAGTGA
>CAZHLC010000877.1:0-2105 GCA_964532545.1 uncultured Leptospiraceae bacterium
AACTCGCGCTCGAGACGCTCTTGCACACTTTCCATATGCAGCATGCCTAAGTATCCCACCCGGTAGCCAAAGCCAAGAGCTTCGCTGCTTTCGGGTTCGTAGGCCAGAGCGGGGTCATTCAGAGCCAGCTTTTCAATTGCTTCTTTTAATATTTCATAGTCTTCACCGTTAACCGGGTACAGACCAGAAAATACCATGGGCTTTACTTCTTTGTATTGTAATAATGGTTCTGTTGCAGGTTTTGAAGCATCTGTAAGAGTATCGCCCAGCATTACCTCTGAGACATTCTTGATACCGGTCACCAGATAACCCACCTCACCTGCCTTGAGTTCTTTTAGAGGGTTCAATTTAATCTGGCAGAGGCCCACTTCAGATACGCCATATTTGGTCTGCTTGCGCATCAACTGAATCGCTTGATCTTTGGCAAGTACACCATCAAAAACGCGTATTTTCTGAATCACCCCCCGATAGGGGTCAAAATACGCATCATAAATCAGCGCACGCAGGGGTTTGCTGCTATCAGCTTTCGGCGCAGGAACCTGATCGATGATTTGCTGCATCAGCCCCTCAACGCCGAGCCCAGATTTGGCCGATACACAGGCCGCATCGTCGCCGCTGAGGCCCAGCGACTCTTCGATCTGCAGCTTAACTTTGTCAATGTCAGCCGAGGGTAAATCAATTTTGTTAATTACAGGTAAGATAATCAGATCGGCCTCAAGGGCCAGATAGAAGTTGGCCAGAGTCTGGGCCTGAACGCCCTGACTGGCATCAATTAATAATAACACACCTTCGCAGGCATAGAGTGAACGAAAAACCTCGTAAGAAAAGTCTACATGGCCCGGTGTATCAATCAAGTTAAAAAGGTAATCTTCGCCATCATTACCCTTGTGAATGAATGACGCCGAATTTGATTTTATGGTGATACCACGTTCGCGCTCGATATCCATACTATCAAGAATCTGCTCTTTAGAAGTACGCTCATTGGTAACCCGGCCCATTTCAAGTAAACGGTCAGCGAGGGTACTCTTGCCGTGATCAATGTGAGCAATAATAGAGAAGTTGCGAATTCTTTCAGCCGGTATCGACATCTTAAGCAGGTGCCCTGCTTTTTAACAGGCTGTAAATCATAAAGTATTCACCAGCCCAGAGAAACCTTTTCAACCGAATCAATGCTGTGCCCGAAGAACAGAGCTTCAAGTTCAATCAGGCTGTCTGTAATGTCAGAAACAAACAGCTTTATCTGCCCACTACCCTGTTTATTTCTCAGGTTTAAAGCGGTCAATTTTTCTGCCAGATATGCCGCAGTTTCAACCGATGAATCGACCAGTTTAAACCGGGGGTAAAGGCGCTGAATCTGGTTCTTAATAATGGGATAGTGAGTGCAGCCCAGTACCACATACTCGATCTCATCACGCTGCAGCTCATCAAGATACTCTCTGATGATCGGCTGCGACAGTTGTTTGTCAGCAAAACCCTCTTCTATCAGAGGAACGAACAAGGGGCAGGCCCTGCTGGTCAGATGCAAATCGGGAATCGCCTCTGCTACAGCCTGCTCATAGGCCCTGCTGCGCACCGTTGAGCGGGTAGCAATTACCGCTGCTCTTTTCAGCCCCTGAATTTTCGCCAGGGCCCGAACCCCGGGCTCAATCACCCCGATGATTGGCACCGGGCTTTTGTTTTTTAGTTCTTCAAGAGCATAGGCGGTTGCGGTGTTACAGGCTACCACTATCATCTTGAGATCATGTTTGTTCAGGTATTCGAGTATTTCGAATGAGTAGCGGGTTACGGTTTCTTTAGATTTACTGCCATAGGGTATGCGGGCCGTATCGCCGAAATAGATCAGTTCTTCTTCTGGCAGATGTTCATGAATGGCGGCAAGCACGGTGAGCCCACCAAGGCCACTGTCAAAAACACCAATACCCCGCTTACTCATCAAGGTCGAAAACAGTATGAATAATTCTCAATGCTTCTTCACCCTGAGATTTTGCAATAACACATGAGATTTTAATTTCACTGGTAGAAATCATTTCGATGTTTATTTTATTTTCGGCAAGAGCACCAAACATGCGGGCCGCAATACCTACGTGAGATTTCATACCCACGCC
>CAZHLC010000878.1:0-2105 GCA_964532545.1 uncultured Leptospiraceae bacterium
CTTCTGTGCGGCCTGGTGATTATTCTGGGTAAAGGCAAGGTCTGCCCGCGCCTTCTCGCATTGCCAGACAAAGGATTCACCCATGTCACGCTCATTTCTCAGCAGAAGCTGGCAAATTTTACCAAGCTGGTGGCCTCTGAAATATTGCCAAAGATGTTCGCGGTGATAGTTACGCTCTTTCTCAAGTATGGCTGCGGCTCGATCAAGGCTTGAAGAAGAAATTGTGTGTGAGCTGATATTAAAAGGTGATGCCTCAATTAGACCAAGATCAGAAGTTTTAATATATCCGCCGAGAAAGGGGCCGGGTTCTGTAACGAAAACATTGTCATTGCTTTCGAAGTAAGCGCGCAGTCGGGCCTGAGCGATCTCTTTGCCATGTTTACGGGGATTAAATAATCTATTAGAAAAAAGAAATCCAATTTCAGAAAACAACTTCACGTCTTTACGTTCTTTTCTAATCGCGTGAACATAGGCCAGAGCCCCCGTGTCAAAATCACCCGAAGTGAATAGACTGGCATTTTGAGGTAGGCTCTGCAGGGTCAGACGGGCATAGTCTTCATTAAGGGTATCATTTGCCTGGTAATTTGCCTGCCAGTTAAACACAGTTGCTGAAACGATCAGCAATGCGGCGAGGGCCTGTGGCAGGTGAGCAGAGACTTTGCCTTTTACGACCCTGGCAATCTCAATGGCAGAGTATCCTACAAATAACGCAGCTACACAGAAAGGTGGCAACTGATATACCAGAAATACATCGCGATTTAATTCATCAAAGTCAAGGCTGAGAAAAATATGCAAGACCACCGAGCTGGCCAACATTACCCAGCAGAGAGCTATAAATATCAGCCTTGGCATAGATTTAAAAGCAAAGTATGCCCCGGCTGCAATCAAAGGGGCTGCCAGCCACGAGAACTCTCTGCCCAGTGAGGTCAGAAAAGATAAAATAAACTGAAATGTATCAGCAAGACCCCGGGTATCTGTGACCCCGACCCCGGCATAGCCGCTGCGGCTGATGTATTCAAAGAGCTCGTTAAAGGCAATGGGCCCATAGGCCGTCAACTCAGGTGTGGCCTGGGGCATCAGCAAATATGGTGTAAGCCCAAGCAACATTGGTGCGATTAAGTAAACAGCGTGCTTCAAAAGCTGCTCTTTCACCTTCAACACTATCAGAAAAAAAGCCGGGGCTGCCAGAATCATCAGCGGCCAATGATTGGCCAGCGAAAGCCCGGTCACTAAACCCATACCGGCAGCCAGAAATCTGTTTGGTGCATGAGCATAGCGCATAGTTATGTAGAAAAGAGCCAGAAAAAAGAAAATATTCAAAGAATAGACTTCAGGTATAATCGCCTGTGACCAGAAAGTGCGTGATACCCCCACCAGCACAGCCAGTGCTACCGACAATAGGCGCACCTTAAAAAACTCAAAAGCAATTAGATAAAAAACAGAAACGGCCAGAGCCGCAAAGAAAGCACTGCAGGCATTTGCGGCGACTGCCTCATTTGAAAAGGGCAGAACCATGAAACTCTTTACAAGCATGCTGTGTAAAGGGTAACCTGGAGGATGAGGTAGGCCACCGGTCGCAATGGCTGCCACGAATTCTCCGGCATCTTCAGGCGCAATGGTACTGCCCATGGTAAACAAATAGAATAAAAAAAGGCCGAGAGCAATAGCCGCTGCGTAGAGAAAATCTCTATTCTCTGATTTCATTCTGACAAGCTTAATCTTCTACATAACTATGCAACTTTTTTGAAAAAAATCGATAATTTGTGGGAAATATTTCACGCCAGGGGGTATTACAGAAATAAAACAAGGATGAAAAGATGATTAGAACGAGCCTGAGTCTGCCCGAAAAAATTGATAAGGTACTGACAGAAAAGTCTATTGAAACCGGAGTTTCGAAGCCGAGAATTGCTATACTCTGTCTTCAGCGATTGAAAAAGAATCAAAAACGTATTAAACTCTCTCAAAGAGCAACTATATGCTATAACAACCAATCATGCCCCGCACGAATTTATCCAACTCTTACAGAAAATATGCATAACTATGTTCAAAGCATTCGATTTATCGAGAAAACAAGCGTTAGTTTTCTTTTTTGTCTCGCAATTAAG
>CAZHLC010000879.1:0-2100 GCA_964532545.1 uncultured Leptospiraceae bacterium
GGCTAACCTGAACCCCCACTTTGTGGTTTACCCGAGGTATGGTCTGCATATTGCTCAGCTTGCTGATAACAAGGCTGTTGCATTTTTGCCGTTAGATCTGACACTTAATATTCCTATAGTTGAACGCAGGTTTCATATTGATTTTGGCCTGGGCACAGATGTGGCAACCTGGCTTGCTACCATAGGCACTGTCTTTTTAGATACTATTTTATACCCCTTACTTGAACCGTCGGGGCAGACTTTTACTGGCGAGTTTTATTCGACCAGCGAATTCTGGGCCTTTCATGTTTCACCGGGGGCGCGCCTCAAGCTGGGCAAAGTAGCTCTCAATGTCAGCTACCACTACTTTTAACAGCTGAGAACTATAGCCCCCAGAGCCCGCCCGAGTTACAGTGGCTGAGTTATGGCGTAACCTTTGGCTGGTAATTGGTAACTCAGTTAAAAAGCAATCAATAGCGGGTTGTTTTTAAAGAGTTATGCTACTCACCAACAATCTCTTCATATTTCTGGTAAAGGCCTACCTTGGCGTAGAGCTTACTCTTGCCAACGGCCTTTACTTCACCCGGGCCAAAGCTGACAATGCGCCCATTAAGAGTAAACGAGCTACCGCTATGGCCGATGGTGCCTACCAGCACCAGGTCTGCACCCAGCATGCTGCCAATTTCTGCACTGGTCTGTACCACCCCCTGCTGCTGCAGCTGGTGCTCTTTGAGCAATGAGTCGATGCGGCTGCGCTCTAGCAAGATAAACTTGCCATTGTTAAAGAGCTTCTCGTGCAGGCTGTCAGCAATCTCTACCCCCAGCCTTGAGCGCTTATTATCTGAATTAACCAGGGGAGTAATTGCCAGGCGCAGTTTGGCACCGCTATAGCTTGAAACCAGTTTGCTGGCCAGCTCATCAAGAGCCTGGTCATATTGGTAGTGCAGGGTCTGCTTATTTGGGCGCACCACCTCTTTGGTAGTTGAGCAGGCCGCGGGCAGCAGACAGGCAAGTAACAGCAACAGAAGCTTTTGCACGGTATAGTTTGACCCGCTAGTGCCAGACCGCAACTGTTTTAGTTGCATTGCTTTCACACCGGCGAATTTTGCAAGGGTTCAATCACTATTTTCTGTATGAAACCAATTGTTCATATTATATTGTAAGTGCAATGATGAGCAGCGCCCTGCAAAAAGTACGAGTCTCTCAAAAAGCAACAGCGATGAAGGGTTTTTCAAAAATTCTTCTTTTTATATTTAGTCTATCTTTGCTCACTAGCTCTTGTGGCCCTTCACGCAATGAAATGCTAATGCAAAATTTGAGTTATGGCCTGAACAACAGTTTTAAAAAAGACTTCAGAAAAAAAGATATAAACTACGAATCAGCAACGGGCAACACCTATTTGCTTGAGGCTGTTCGCAAAGCTAACTTTGAGATGGTAAAGTTTCTTTTAGAAGCTGGCGCCGACCCGCTGCGAAAAACCAGCCAGGGTTACGCTGCAGCTGATATCGCTATAGCCAGCGCCAACTATAAAGTACACAAACTGGGCCTTAAATGGGCCCCAATCAGGCTGCGCAATTCTGATCAAAGCTGGTTAGATGAGCGGGTGCGACATATGGTGCTCTATTCGAGCCCCAAGGTGCTGCAAAGCCTGCTGCAAAATGGCGGCAATGCAAAACAAACTGTCGAAAATGCCCATGGTGATCGTCGTACTCTGTTGCACAATGCGGCTGCTAATGCCTCATTCAGAGACCCCACTAATAAAGAAGAATATCGCAATAAAGAAAAGGTTGTAAGCCTGTTAATCAAGTTTGGCGCCAGGGTCAATGCCACAGAAGAGAATACGCAAAGAACACCTTTGTTCTATGCTGCGAGGGGCCGAGTGGTTGCGACCCTGATAAAAGCCGGCGCTAAGATCAAGGTGAAAGATGCTGATGGTGCCGGGCCAATGTCGGTTCTTGCCGCAGCAGGAAACATTTCGAGCGTTCAGGCATTATTAACGCGTGGCATCAAGCCACCACGCATACTGTTGATTCCGCGAAGAATTGTCAAAGAGCGAACCGAGGTTTTTCGAAAATATCCGCAATATGGTCAGGCACCCAATAAGTTGCTGTACCGGCCCAG
>CAZHLC010000880.1:0-2097 GCA_964532545.1 uncultured Leptospiraceae bacterium
CGTGGGTAAATACTGCTTCCGGTTTGCGCCCCGCGTGTTCTGGGTGGGCGCCGGCTTTGCTTACAATAATTTCATGAGTGGCCATATTGTTTTTACTGACAACACTATTGCAGCCACCGGTACTAACCCTACCGCCCCGAGCACTGGTTTTCAGAGCTACGTAGAGACTAACGGCTCTGATAAACTCTATGCCCAGTTTGGCACTGGTGTTCGCATCGGTCTGCGTGCTGATCACCTGCACTTTACTCCTGAAGTGCGGTTTTTAGTTCCTCTGGTTGGCAGTGGTACTGTTATTCGTGTGAATGCTGGTATTACTTACGACTTTCCTCTTGATTGATCTTTTTTAAAGATCAATCAAGCATCTAGAAAAAGCCGGGCGCAGCCCGGCTTTTTTATTGGCTCTTCTGCTCTGTTTTCGTGCTACTTACTATGACCAGCACTCGGCGATTGAGGCTTCGGCCCCTGGCGGTAGCGTTGGTTGACTGTGGCCGGGTTTCACCGCGGCCGATAATTTTGTAGGTTGCCTTACTCTGCTTTTTCTGTAGATAACGTTTTACGGTTAGGGCGCGACGCTGCGAGAGCAGCCAGTTGTAGCGGGCGTTACCCACACTATCGGTGTAGCCATAAAGAGAAACTTTCTGCCCCTCTGTGACCTTGAGTTTATCAAGGGTCTTCTGGCCCTCTGCTGAAAGCTTCCAGGTGCCGCTGGCGAAATATACTGTGGCTTTTTCAATCTTCTCGATATCGGTTTTTTTCTTTTGAGTATCGGTGGTTTGTTCTGTGTTATTTTTGCTTATGTTTTTGCCGTCAGTGTCTGTTGAAATTTGCTCTTGCTGGTTGTCAGTGGTAACTGAATCAGAATGTGTGTGTTTATGGTTTTTCAGATATAAGCTGATGCGTTGATCGACCAGCTTTTGCAGTTGCTGGTTGTTTTCAACATGCATGAGCGTATGTTTGCGTTCATCGAGGTTCCAGTTTTTGTCTTTCTGTTTGCGTAGATTTGAATCTACTCGCTGGTTGATCTTTTCGATGATCTTTTTGTCGAGATGCTTTTCAATTCGTTTGTCTATCAATTTTTCGATTTTCTGTGACTGGGTCAGGCCCTGATCATTGCGGTGAAACTCTTTATGCATTTTTTCGTTAAAGCCTGACCAGCTTACATTCTTGTTGCTCTCATCGAGGCGGTCATCAACGGCCTTTTTGACCCTTTGGGGTAGTTTCTTTTCGAGTGCTTTTTCAACAAGCCCCTCAACCTGCTTTTCATCAGGCTGTGGCTTATTACGGGCCAGTTCTTGTCGAACGGTCTGGGCAATGTCGGGGTGCTTGTGCTGCGTGCGACGGTGCCATTCAGCATATTTTTCTTCATTATTAGCGACCTGGGTCTGTTTCTTGATTTCTTCGAGCAGCTCTTGCTTCAGCTTCTGGCGCTCTTCGCTGATTCGTGTCTGTACCTGTTTTTCAATACGTTCATTAAGCTTTTTTTCTGCAGCTTCGCGGCGGGTCGTCGTCTTCGTCGTTCTGGTGGTGGTTCGACTCGATGTCTGGTTATCGAGGGTAACTTCTTGCCCCTCAGGGTCTTTAAACTTCACATCACCGTAATAGACTTCACGGCTGGCGCAATTAAAAGCCAGACTCATCAGTAAAATTGCAGATAGATTTCTTAAAATTCGCATCTCTTCTATACTTATCGTCAATGGGGGTTTGTAATCTTGATGGTGTTTTGGCTGTACATCGCACTCAAAATTCTGGCTTATGTCGCCTATGCAGAGACCGGCACGGGTGAGACTTGCTGATTTTGAGCAGCAAGCAGATGATTACTCACAATCTGATTACCATGAACTCATTGCTGCTATCGAGTGGCACAACCGGGTTTATTACACCGAAGATGACCCCGAGGTTGCAGACCATGAGTACGACCAGATGATGAAGTTGCTGCAGCGGGTTGAGGCTGCCTTTCCTGAGTGGATGTTAGAAGATTCGCCCAGCCAGAAGGTCGGGGGTGAAATCAAATCTGACTTTGCCACTGTCAGTCACGACCCACCCATGCTCAGTTTAGATAACGCTATGAACTGGGAAGAGATGGTCGAATTTGATAAA
>CAZHLC010000881.1:0-2094 GCA_964532545.1 uncultured Leptospiraceae bacterium
TGCCTCCCACTTTTTCGGTTTCAACCTCCTGCCCGCAGGTTGTTGAAAAACAACCTGCTAGGGCCCAGTGAACTCGCCCTTACCCTCTCTGATTAACTGCAGGGGATATTCACAGGCATCGAGAACCGTTGAGAGCGATAGCTCAAGGGGCCCGGTGTCTACAATGCCATCGACCAGTTTACCATAACGGTCATCAAGATCATCTGGGTATGTGAGATATTCATCTTCAACGAATACTGAACTGCCAATGATGGGCGCCTGCAGACGTTCAAGAATCAGTTGAATGACCGGGTGGTCTACTATACGAATACCCACGGTTCGCTGCTTACTCAGGGTATACTGGGGCAGCTTTTTTGAGGCCTTCAATACAAGAGTATATGGCCCAGGCAGATTTGATTTCATCCACCTGAAGACCTGATTATTATCAAGGCGCACATATTCTGCCGCCTGTGAAAAATCACGGCAGTAAAGGCTGAGGGGTTTATGGGGCGGAATATCTTTCAGGCGATAAATACGCTCAATGGTTTTTTTCTGATTAAGCGCTGTGGCGAAGGCATACACCGTATCAGTGGGCAGTATAAAAAGTTTACCCTTTGACAAGTCTTGCGCAACCTGGTTAATCGTGCGCGCCTGGGGGTTGTCTGGGTGTACCGGCAGTAACACAATGTTTACCTTTCATTAGCTATCAAGGTGAAAAGAATAAAAGTATTACAAGACCAGGCCGAACGTGATAAAATTATGAATGCCCGCGGGCATCTATTTGTCTCGGCCGGTGCTGGTTCGGGCAAAAGCACCTCACTGGCCCTTAAGCTGGTGAAGTCGCTGCTGGCCGGTGAAATCAGCAGTGTGCAGCGGGTGGCCGCAATTACCTTTACGAATAAGGCAGCAACCGAACTTCGCTGGAAGCTCGAGAGCACTCTTGAAAAGGCCCTGGCTGACGAAAAAAAGCCTGAACACATTGCCATATTGCAGAAGGCCATGGCTGAACTGCCCGAAAGCCAGGTAGGTACAATTCATGCTTTCTGCGGCCATTTGATACGGCGCTATGCCAGGCTTGAAGATTATGACCCGCATTTTAAAGTGCTGGCGGCTGAAGAAGCAGATACTTTTTTCAATTTTGTTTTTGCCGAATATGTAGAAACTTTTTTCAGAAGAGCCAGTGACCAGGGGGCAGCTGCTGTCTGGGCCCAGATCATCGAACGCCTTTCTTACTTTGACTCTGAAACACTCAAGGCAACTCTATATACATTTGTACAGAAGCGTTTTCTGCTGGCACTGTTTGAAGAAGATAAACTGATAATAACTTCAGAAGAGCAACTGAGAGAGTTGCAGCAGAAGTTTTACAACGAATTGCGCAGTCGCTTCACTGAGTGGGCTGCGCTATATAATTATGCAGAAGAAATCGAAGAAACTGATAATGGGGGCCTCGGCCAGATCATTAAAACAGCTCTTACCGTGCTGCAAGAAACAGCAAACTATGAAGACTTTATCAGTCACCGCGCAGCCCTGAAATCACCCGGCCGCCTTGGTCGAGCCCAATACATAAATGCGGCCAGCAAAGAGCAGAAAGAAAATATCAAAGAAACCATAAAAATATTTCTGCGAATTTTTGCAGGTGAGCCTACCAGCACTCAGCTTACCCGCCTGCCCCATCTGCAAGAGAACTTGGCCACTGAGCTGCTTGAGAACTCATTTCTCTACCAGCTGGGCTCGCTGCAGAATGAATATTTGCGCTACCTGTGGTTTGAGGCCGGTAACCACTTTCTGTCTTTCTACCAGCTGAAAAAAGAAGCGAGCGCTCACTTTGACTATGATGATCTATTAGAGAAAAGCTATGAGCTGGTGCAGCAGGCTGACATTAGAAAACAGATTCAGAGTGATTATGACTTTGTTTTTGTCGATGAATATCAAGACACTGACCCCCTGCAGACTCTGCTCTTCAACCAGCTGAGCAGCGAAGGTAAGGTGAGCCTTTTCAGGGTGGGCGATGAAAAACAGTCAATTTACCGCTTCAGAGGGGCAGACCTACAGACCTATCACATTGAACGCAGAAAGTTTGAGCAGCACAGCCCTGACTCTTCGGCCAGGCTGCAG
>CAZHLC010000882.1:0-2091 GCA_964532545.1 uncultured Leptospiraceae bacterium
GAGAGACCAGAAGACGTAGCCCACCTTATTAGAACATGGTTGGCTGACGAATAACAATGGCTCAGGCAAAACAACAAGAATTCTCGGGTAAGCAGAAGGCCGCAATCTTTCTGCTGGCCGTTGGTGCCGAGGTCGCTGCCGAAGTAATGAAGCGCCTCACCGAGGCCGAGGTTGACACCATTACCTATGAGATTGCCCGTCTCGAAAAGGTAACCGCAGAAGATAAAGAAAAGGTTCTGCAAGAATTTCAAGAGCTGATGATGGCTCAAGAGTTCATTACCCGCGGTGGTATTGATCAGGCGCGCTCAATTCTCGAGCGGGCTCTGGGTACCCAGAAGGCCATCGATATAGTAAACCGCCTTACCAGCTCGCTGCAGGTGAGGCCCTTTGACTTTGTACGCCGGCAAGACCCTGCCCAGCTGTTGAACTTTATTCAGAATGAGCATCCGCAGACGATTGCTCTTATACTCTCGTATCTTGACCCTACCAAGTCGGCCCTGATTCTTTCATCGCTGCCGCACCAGATTCAGGCCGACGTGGCCCGCCGCATCGCCAAGATGGATAGAACCTCGCCTGAGGTTCTGCGTGAGGTTGAGAGGGTACTCGAAAGAAAACTTTCTACTCTATCGAATGAAGACTTCACCATTGCCGGCGGTATCGAAGCTGTGGTAGAGGTTCTCAACAATGTAGACCGTGGTACTGAAAAAAGTATTATTGAGGCCCTTGAAGAAGAAGACCCCGAACTTGCCGAAGAAATCAAAAAGAAGATGTTCGTCTTCGAAGACATTGTACTCCTCGATGATAAGGCCATACAGAAAACCCTGCGCGAACTCGATAACCAAGATCTCGCCAAGGCCCTGAAAGCCGTCGATACCGAGGTGCAAGAGAAGATTTTCCGCAATATGTCAAAACGTGCGGCCTCGCTGCTGCGCGAAGATATGGAATTTATGGGCCCCATTCGCCTGAAAGACGTAGAAGAAGCCCAGCAGAAAATTGTAAATATTATCAGAAAACTCGAAGAAGAGGGCGAAATCGTCGTAGCCCGCGCCGGCGAAGACGAACTGGTTGTTTAACCTGTGGGCGCTTTTAAGCCGATGTATATAGTGGGCTATAATAGGCCCACTGGTCAGACCTGGCCTGATAGAAAAGACTCTGCCAATGAGCAGAAAATCGAGGGCAGCGAAGCGGTGCTCTGCACCAGTATTTTGACTCTGTCAAAATACGAGGCACTCGATTTTGAGCTGTTGCGGGCTTTTTCAGACAAAAACAACGCCTGGTCTGAGGGAACACTAATATGTCAAAACTAGTCTTCAACACCGGCGAAACAAATAAACTAAAAGAAGCCGTAATTCTTGATCTTCCTGATAAGTATAAAAAATACCAGCAGCTTGATGAGCTTTCTGAGTTTGAACTTGATTCTGAAGGTAATGTAGTAGAGCAGTATACAGGCCCGTCAATCGAAGAGATTGAGGCCGAGCTGCAGCGCTATCGCGAAGAGACTGAACAAGAAATCAAGTCTAAGATGAAAGAAGCTGAGTCTGAGACCCAGCGGGTTATTGATGAGGGTAAGGCTGAGGCCTTCAGGCTGATTCAAGATGCCAAAGAAAAATCAAAACAAGAAAGTGAAGCCGCCCGTTTCGAGTCAGAGCAGATTATAGAGAAGGCCAAACTCGAAGTTGAAAAGATGGTAAAAAAAGCCGAGATGGATGTGGCCGACATCGAGCATGAGGCCCACCAGAAGGGTTACAATGCGGGCCGCGAAATTGGCTATCGCGAAGGGCAGGGCGAGGTGCGCCGCCTGATTGATCGTCTGGGTACTATTCTGGGCCACGCCATTGATGTGCGCGAGCAGGTGGTGCGTGAGTCAGAAAAGCAGATGGTCGAGATGATTCTGATAATCGCACGAAAAGTTATTAAAGATGAAATTATAGAACGTAAAGAGGTTGTGTTGAACAATATTCGTGAAGCCCTGGCACGTATTAAAGAACGTGACCGTATTGATATCAGGGTGAACTTTGCTGACCTCGAGCTGACCACGGCGCATAAAGATGAAATTGTGAAAATGATGGAGTCTCTGCGCAAAGTAAACAT
>CAZHLC010000883.1:0-2090 GCA_964532545.1 uncultured Leptospiraceae bacterium
GTCGACCAGAGTTGTAATGTTCCTCTATCATCTTACCGCTGAATACCCACCCTTCAGTGGTAAATCTGATGAAGAGCTGGTGAACTGAAATGAACGAGTATCTGCCCGTACCACAACCCGAAGAAGTGAGCCAGCGCGAACGCGATGATGCCATGGGGTCTTACCTTATGATGTTTGCCTCATGGGCAGTTGGCCTGCCCCTGCCCATGATCAATGTCGTGGCATCAATCATCTATTATTTTGCCAACCGTAATAAAGGCCCCTATGTTCGCTTTCACGCTCTGCAATCACTGTACTCTCAGGTGCTGATTGGCCTGGTCAACTCTGCCAGCATCGTATGGATCATCATCATGGTTATCAACGAAACCTTCGATGCTAAATATTTTATTCCTTTTATTATCATGGCAGTTATTGCAAACATACTCTATATTACCTTCAGCATAATAGCGGCAGTCTATGCCCGCAAAGGCCGCTTCTTCTATTTCTTTTTCTTTGGCAGACTTTCATACATGCAGGCATATTCAGCGACCAACCCCCTGAATACCGGCGAAGAAGCCAGCTATACCAACCGCCCGCCCGCCTGATCGATGAAGGGCCGCCTGCTGCTTGAACTGGCTGGTCTGGCTGCGGCCATGCTGCTGGTCTGGTTGGGGTTTGTTTTTCTCGATGTTTCACCCGATATCTCAGGGCTCAAAATATCCCGTGAAAAAGAAATGCGCTTCGGCGAAATCATGGCCGAGGCTCTGCTCGATGAATACGAAGAAATCACCAGAAAGAAGGTGACCCACCCCATTGCAAAGATCGAGAAGCGTCTACTCAAAGCCGTTGGTGATACTGACAATGAATACACTTTCATTGTGGTTAAAAGCGAGATCGTAAATGCCATCACCCTGCCTGGTGGTTACGTTGTTATCTTCTCAGGTCTGCTCGAAGTGGTTGATTCAGCCGAAGAGCTGGCTGCTGTCATGGCCCATGAAATCGCCCACACAGAACTCAATCACGTAGCAAAGAAGCTGGCAAAGACTGTGGGTATTGAAGTGATTGCCAATGTACTTGGCGGGGGCGACGCAGCGCTTTTCAGTGAAGTGGTCAAACTGCTGACCTCAAGTGTTTTTGATCGTTCACAAGAGCGAGAAGCTGATCGCTATGCCCTTGATTTACTGGTTAAGGCCCAGATAAATCCCCGGGTATTGGCAAAGTTTTTCAGAAAACTGGCAGAAATAGGCCCAGACTTCTCAGATGAGCTTGAAATTATCAGCAGTCACCCGGGCAATCAAAGCCGCATGAAGGCGGTTCTACAATACCCCGTACCCAGCAAGGCCAGATTCAAAAAGATAAAAATCAACTGGCGGCGGGTTAAAAAAGCTGTTAACCGGGCCTGAATAAGTTCTTTGCGGTCTGTTTCAAATTCAGAATAAAGCACGCCTGCATGCAGCTATCTGTTGTACTACCCACCTATAACGAAAAAGAAAATATTCCTATTATCTGCGAACGACTGCAGAAGGCTCTGAAGAATATTGAGTATGAAATTATTATCGTTGATGATAATTCACCTGATGGCACCTACCAGGCAGCACTTGAGTTATCAGAAAGCCAGCCCCATATTCTGCCTATAAAACGGGTACACGAAAAAGGTCTTTCATCAGCTGTGGTGCGGGGCTTTTCTGTAGCCAGGGGTAAGTATCTGGCTGTGATGGATGCTGATCTGCAGCATGATGAAACCATTCTGCCAACCATGCTGGCTGAATTTGAAAAGGGTTCAGATCTGGTTATTGGTTCACGCAAAATTGAAGGCGGCGGCATCGAAAACTGGAGCGCCATTCGCAAGTTTATCTCATGGGGCGCAACTCTGCTGGCCAAAATTATGCTGCCCTACAAACTCTCTGACCCCATGAGCGGTTTTTTTGCCATTCGAAAATCAACCTATGAGCAAGTAGCAGATAAAGTGAACCCGCGTGGTTTTAAAATTCTGCTAGAGCTGGTGAACCGGGCCCGCGATGCCCGCATCAGCGAAGTTGGTTTTGTTTTCAAGCCACGGGTTCATGGTGAAAGCAAACTCAGCGGCAAGGTCATGATACAGTATCTGGTAG
>CAZHLC010000884.1:0-229 GCA_964532545.1 uncultured Leptospiraceae bacterium
GGGCCTGCAATTCTTACTTTGGGATTATCGGTTTATCGGCCTGAACCTGAACAGCATGCTGCTTGACTCTAAGTTGCGACGGCTGCACCAGCAGGCCTACCGCCAGCGGGTCGAGCACTTAAACAAGTTTGTGGGCCAGCTGGTGGCTAATGGCGAGCTCAAATGCAGTGAAAAAGAGCAAGAAGTTATCGTAACTTCTTTTGTCTTTATTTCTCATCACTGGTTGGCT
>CAZHLC010000884.1:239-2077 GCA_964532545.1 uncultured Leptospiraceae bacterium
ATCTTTTCTTTCCGATCCATTGCCAAGCCAAGCATCACTGGTTGGCTGCCATTGATGCCAGGCCCGGTGAGGTGAACCGACTTGCGCTGCGAGAGGGTGTAATGCTACTGCACAATATAATACAACCATATACAAAGGGGGTCTTAAATGAAAAGACCATTTGAAATCAGTGAAAAAATATTTCCGTTTGAATCAAAATTTCTAGAAATTGAGGGTATGGCCGTTCACTATCTTGATGAAGGTGAAGGGCCGGTGATTGTAATGTGTCACGGTAACCCCAGCTGGTCGTTGCTCTATGTGCCAATGATTGAAAAGCTAAAGGCCACCCATCGCTGTATTGCCGTCGACTACCCGGGTTTTGGCTTTTCGCAAAAGACCGACTGCGGCGATTACCGCTTCTACCCCGAAGACCACGCCCGCATTCTGGGTACGGTGCTTGATCAACTCAAGATAGAAAAGTTCTCAATCTTTGTGCAAGACTGGGGTGGGCCAATTGGTCTCGATGTAGCGGCCGACCGGGCCGAGCAGGTCGAGAACCTCTATATTGGTAATACGTTCGCCTGGGCGGCTGATTTAAACAGC
This sequence comes from uncultured Leptospiraceae bacterium, assembly GCA_964532545.1. Classification (GTDB taxonomy): domain Bacteria; phylum Spirochaetota; class Leptospiria; order Turneriellales; family CAZHLC01; genus CAZHLC01. Next base: position 822 of record CAZHLC010000884.1, read on the forward strand.
GAGATCGGTCAGGGTATGAAGGCCTTCTCAGAAAAAATGAGCAGTGAGAAAATGCAGCAGAAGATTCGCGGCAAAAACTTTTTTGTTAAGTTGTCAATGGGGCAATTGACAAGCGGGTACAAGGTGCGCAGCCCTGAACTGGTTGATGATGTTAAAGCGGCCTATGAAAACTGCCAGCCCGATGAGGCTTCGCGTGAAGGTGTGGCAACTTTTCCTCAGAGAATTATAAAATCAACAGATTGGTTAAATCAGGTTGAAAAGAAGTTTGATAAGCTGAAAGACAAACCGGCTATTCTGTTCTGGGGTTTAAAAGACCTGGTTTTTCCGCCGGCCGTGGCTGATCTGTGGAAGGGTAAACTGAGCAACTACCGCTATGTTGAGCTGCCCGAAGCCGGCCACTTCTTTCAGCAAGATGAGCCTGATGCAATAGCCGCTGCTATTCAGAATCAATCATAAGATTAAATACACCTGACTTATTGTCAATTTCCATGAGGTAGAGTTTGTTGTTATGGTTCAGTGCAACCACACTGAGATTTATTTCACGGCCTGCGTAATCGCCTGGAATCTTAATATAGACCAGGTGGGGTGCACCTTTTACAACCTCTGGTTTGATAAGTTTGATTTTAAGCTTTTTCATATCGATTTTGTTTTTGCGGGCATTGGCCATAACGCCATTAAACACCTCGATAAATCTGCTGTGCATTTTCTGGTGAGTTTCTTCAACCTTACTCTCTGGGGCGCCCTTCATCAGAGCCCTCATGACTTCTTTGGTAGGAAGTTTTGTTCTGAGCCCCTGGCTTTTCTGGGCCTTGAAGGCCTTCAGGTAAAAATCAGCAAGCTGTTTACCCTGGGTGGTTACATCGGCCAAAGCAAGGCCTGGCAAAAATAAGAATATCAGCAGTTGCTTTAGGTTGGCAATTTCAACCAGGCGTTCAACCAGCTTGGGGTCGAACGAGCGGTGTTGAATAGCCGCCTGCGAAACCAGCCTGAGGTTTGGTTTAGTGTAATCTGAACCTGGTGAGAATGGGGTTCCGTCGGCATCGTTAAGCGAGTTAGCAAATACCGCGGCCACTTTCAGGTCTTTACTATCGAGTTTTGTAACTGCGTAAGAAGTAAAGTGGGCCAGAAAGTATGGGTCGTTCTCGGCCAGGTGCATCAGGTTCTCAAGTACCGGGGTCAGACGGTTTTGCTGAAGCTTACCTTTTGACCACAGGTGAGAACATCCGTCGATGATAGCCTGTGCGGCTTTCAACCTT